>NZ_JACJEY010000065.1:0-22697 GCF_014164295.1 Pseudoalteromonas sp. SG43-7 | reverse complement strand
GCGTCAATCGTGACTAAGCAGCCTTTTATCTCCAGTAATTCAAGAAGCTCTGGTAACGCTGTTATTTCATTCGACTTTTTATCAACAGGGCATTGCGCCAAAACAACACCATTTTCGCACGCAAATGCACTGACCATATAAAGTGCATCGCGCCTATCTGACTGATTAAATGAACCTTTCAATCGCTTACCATCAATCGCAACTACATCGCCCTGAGTTAATTTAGAACAGTCTTTCATCCAAGAAGAAAAAGAATCTTGAAACTGCGTCATATCAATGCGACTCATCACACGAGCGATTGTGTCATGGCGAGGGATACCTTGCTAAAGAGGAACGTACTTCCTGAGCCAATCTAATCTATCATGGCCAAAATCTTCAATATCTTCCCAACCTTGGCACCCAGATATGACAGCGCTGACAGCTAAGAATATGATATCAAGTAGTTTATTGACAACTTTCCCCTGCTGGCGAGGGTCATCAATTGATTCGAAATATTTAAATAGTTGAATAGTTGAATCTCAGGCATGGGGGCTCCTTAAAAAGGAGTATAAGATCATACTTTTAAGTCAAGATAAAGTTCGTGATCTTACCCTGAGACCTGACCCCATTATTTTTTACTCTACTGAATATATGGAGGTAACTTCAACTTTATTATCTTTCAAATGAATATTAGCTTTCCACAATTGAGAATTTATATAAACTTTTATAGAGTATGCATTCTTTTCAAATAAGCCTGTTACTACTGGACTCATTGAAACAGCGCCAGGAATACTGGTGAATTTATTTAATTGACTGTCAAAAAACCAGTCAAACATATTCACCCTTTTTTTAATGGCGTTCTCTTTGTTATTTCTCAACTCTTCCATAAACCTCCAGATAACCCCATAATCTTCTATAGCAACGGTAGGCTCTAAACGGATGGCTCCATCAAAGTTACAACTTTGATTAGTCACAGCGACTTCCAATGTGGCAACATAGGGCTCAACTTTATATCCGCCAACCACGCCATAATGTTTTTTGTAGCAAATGCCATCAGTATTCGAAGGCTCTTCTACAAATATTGTATCACCACATTTAAAATGGAATTTGCCCCTTGCGCCATTTAATTTCTTCATTACCATTAGCTTATGCTGGTTATTTAGAACGCTTTCTCCACAGCTAACATGCAAATTACTAGTACTAACAACACTTGCAATAGCTAGAATCGTCGGACCTATCGCGACCACCATGATTTCTCCTCTGGTTTATAACTATCGGGGTCAGATCTTGTTTTTTGCCACTAATTACATAAAGACAAAAAGAAAGACCTGACCCTATTCACTTTGTTACTAAAGGGTGACTCTATTTACTTTTCTGTTAGTTTAATCATCAGGCAAGGTAAGTAAATCATCAACTATTCCTAACTTACTAAGCAATGAAATGAATCTTGACTTTTTTTTATCTATCACATATTGCGCATCCATAACTACCGAAAAAACAACGTACTCAATGCCTTTTTCAAAATTCAATCTATCTCTTTTTATTAGCGTAGTGTAAGTTTTGACTTCAAGAGGTTTAAATATTACATCTCCTTCAAGTGGCGAAAACTCTACATTTTTAAACGATAATGGGTTGTCAAACGGGTTACTCGTTGCATACACGTCTTTTGCTCTATAAAACTTAAAAGCATGCTCAGTAAAATGAGTTTCATCGAAATAATTTGAAATTACTTTAATTTCAAATGCCGTATTATTTCTTAAAACAACACTCGTATTGCAATATACCAAATCGCAAATAGTATATACTACGGCTTCAATAGCTTTAGGTGGTTTTTCAATCGCATTTGAAAAGCATACCTGTGAATTAACTATTAAAAATAATAAAGTTAAAAATCTATATTTTGACATTATATTTCCTTGATGCACTATCGAAAAATTTGTGCCTTCCTATTTTACTTTACGAGCACTTACTTCCCTCTAAAAAACTTTCCGAATATTTTATATATACAATCAGCAGTATAACTAAAAAGTGTAAGGAAGAAATAAAACAATAACGACAATGGTACTATTATTGTCAACAACCCCCAATCATTTGAACTATAAGAGATTTGGCAAATTGTCAATGCAACTATTGAAAACACACATAGTAAAGTAAATGCATTTTCTTTTACATCTTCAAAAAGAAAGCTCAAAGAAAAGAAATTGGATTTAGAACGAAAAATATAAAAAACACAAGTGGTTAACGCTATGGCTATCCCATAGTGGTGATTTAAACTAATCACCAATAAAAATTGAAATATAATAAAAATAAAAATTACTTTTTTAATCATTTTTATTCCTTATTGATTCTAAAACTATTTACAAAACGCGACATAACTAGAGTATGTTTTCTTTGTTCCTTGCATATACATTACCCCATATCCAACTTCGTAAGAAGCTCCGAGTGCATCTATAGAAAATGAATCTAGACGATGCTCAATTGCATACGCAGCTCCGTGTACCTTTGCGCTGTACTTCTTAAACCCTCTCAAAAATGCAGCTCCTATTGTTTCAATTTCCGAAGTAGACCAACCTCGGATACCATCAATATCATAAAAAACTGTGCAATTACTATTTAAAGTCGTATTAAATTAAAGAGTTATGGTTTATTTATAGTTAAATCAGATACAGGAACAATCAGACTAAAAGATGATTAAATGAATGAAATATGAATATACGCTCAAATTAAATGACTACTTAAACGTAACTTTGCCGCCGATCATTTTATACGCGGGTGCGCCTCGGATAATTGCTTCTCGAGCAAAAGGGCGTGAGCAGTTGGGGCATACGCAAGGAATTGTGGTGAAATCTTGACTGATCCGTTCGATAAAACATTTAACCAATGCCCCTTTGCCGCCTTTACGATATTTGAATAGGGGAGCTTTACATTGACTACAAAAAATATCGACCGTTTTAGTAGGGCCTTTTTTATTCGGTTTTGCCATTATTTTGTTACTTTTACTACAAACACGCGAATAGATTAACAGCTTATGGCCAAAGTCCAAAGATTAAGCCCATTAAAGTAAACTGTAAAATATGGTAACCGCTATTGATTAAAAACAGCTTTAGTGGTCGTTGTTCATAAATATAGCTCATTCCTAAGGCACTGCTTACCCAACATAGTCCAACCGCAAAGCCAACGCCTACCGCAACCCCTAAATGTGGATGTGGTCCTAAAAACAGTGATAAGCCAAAAGCGATAAATAAAGATAAAACAAAACCGCCACCAAATACCCATTTTGGATTTGTTGCTTTTAAATCCAGCTCCGTTAATCCACAGCCTTCTAACCAGGCTCGTTGAAACAACCAAGGTGAATACCAAACGCCTCCTAACATAAAAGAAGACATGGCAGCTAATAATACGGCTACAAAATCCAGTTGTGATAAATCCATAATGACTACTTATGCTGATTGCAAAAAATACAATGATATTTTTACTGTAGTTAATGAACGCCATTGCAGCAACTATCTAAACTGCAAAACTATCTATGATGCGTGGCTGGTGCCCAAATATAAATGCACTAAAGTAACCTGAGCTTCATTTCAAGTGACTACAGGCGACTGTATTACTTAGTTGACCGGGTAAAACTTATTACCTAAAAGGCAACAATAAACTTACTGAGCATTACTAAACCGGAAACCGTGATCCGAAATAACGCTCACTATTGCGCTAGGATTTACTGCTGAACTGGTTTTTTTTGTAGCTTACGCTGTAAAGTCCGCCGATGCATATTAAGTTGCCGAGCAGTTGCTGAAATATTGCCTTGATTGGTATGCAGCACTTGCTGAATATGTTCCCACTCAAGACGCTCTGGCGACATAGTTACAATATCATCTGCAATTAACTCAGTAGTTGGCTCGCATGTGCCTGTTAAGGCTCGTAATAACGTGAGCATATCAACGGGTTTTGTTAAATAATCATTTGCACCTAGGCGCATAGCCTCTACCGCTGTGGCAATACTGGCATAGCCTGTTAATAATACAATATGTGCGTCTGTTAGTAAGGCTCTCAGTGGTGCGATAAGAGCTAAACCGTTATCGTCAGCTAATTTCATATCTAACAGAATATGTGTCGGTGCGAAGTTTTTAGCTACACCGATAGCCTCGGCTTTATTATGTGCCAGCTGACATGCGAAACCGTGTTTGGTTAAGCGCCGCGCTAACGTATTGGCAAGATTAATATCATCTTCAATAATTAATAGCTTCATACAGGCTCAACTTGTGGCTCATCAATGGTTAATTGTACTTTGGCAACCGCGCCACCTTGTGGGTGATTAAATAATGTTAAAGAGCCTTGTAAACGCTCAAATGTTACATTTGAAAGCATAACTGCTAGCCCCATCCCCGTTTCACTAGGCATTAACTGACCCCCTAACTCTGCCAATTGTGCTGCGCTAAATCCTTTACCAAAATCACGTATAACTAAACTCACTGTTTTAGGGTTATCTGGAGTCTGTTGCCAGTTCAATTCCAGTGTTTGTTGCTGTGCCTGTTGATTGGCAAAAGCAGCATTTTGCAACAAGTTTAATATCGCTGGCAGTAACATAGCATCATTAGTAACCGAGCTAGCAGGCGCTGCATTTAGCCAATTAAGCTGTTGATCGGGATACTGTAATAGCATTGTATCGCTAATTTGTTGAGCTAATGCGTTTAACGATACAGTCGCTGCAACCGTTTGTGTGCGTAGTTCAGATGACAGGGTACGAAACTGTTTTAACTGCTGTGCGCATTGCAACAAGGGCTGCTGCATGTCTTTCACAATCTCATTATCGGGCTGCTCTTCAAGAAGCTCTTCATACAATAATTGTAAATTGGCGATTGGGCTGGCTAATTGATGAGTAATTTGTGCCGCAGCACCATCAAGCGTGACTAACTGCTCTGCTCGTAATTGTTTTTCTCGCACAGTTGCAATTGTGCGCTCTCGCGAATGCAGTGCACGGTTCATAGTGCCGATAACGAATGCTATAACGCTAGCACTGATCACAAAGTTAACCCACATACCCACAAAGTGACTGGTCATTTGCATATGATGCATGCTGTGCTGAGGCATTTTAAATAGCAGCACGCTATAGGCGGTGATCGCTAATACAGCAATATAAGCTAAGCCGCGAGCACTGACACTCACCGCAGCAATCATTATTGGTAACAACAGTAACGACACAAATGCATTGGTCGCACCACCACTCAAAGACAGCAATACCGATAAAAAAAGCACATCGGCCGTAAGCTGCATTAACATCCCAAGTTCTTTCGCTTTACTGACATTACGATAAGCAATCACGCTTAAAATTTGGAATACGGCTTCAAAGGAGATCACTACCAGTAGAGGCAATAAAGGGATTTGGTGCTCAAGTAAAAAATAGACTGCAACAACGGCCAATAGTTGAATTGCAATTGCACCACTGCGTAACATCAGTAAACGGCTAATCGCAGGATCAGTGCGCATTAAAAACGCCATACATAATTACCTAACAAAAAAATACCTAATAAAAAATGCTTAATTAAAGAAGGTTAACCTAATCATCATCCATAGAGATACTAAACACAGCACACGGCGTTCCTTGATGAAACACCATTTTCCACTGGCCTTCGGTTAATCGCCATAGCGACATCCGTAACGAATAGTTAAACTCAGCGCGCGCAGAGCGCCGATATGCCGCTTGATAACTTAGTTGGGCAATATCATCACTAAGCATTCGGCCTTTAAAATGCTGATTGTAAAACTGCGGCACGACTTCGGTAGGTAACCGCGTTAATACTTGATATTTATTAAATACAGTACCATTAGCGGCAATTTCAATAAAATCATCATCGAGCAAAGCATCCAATGCCTGCTCAGATTGACGGATCTCAGGATCTAATAACTGGCGCTCAGCGTCAATCAAATGATTAAACAATGATGCCTTGATTTTGCTGCCCATACTGTATCCTACAATTGGTGTTTATATATTTGCCCTGCTTTCATCACAAATTGTACATTTTGCAATGTCGTTATATCATCAAGAGGAGAGCCATTAACGCTGATGATATCTGCTTGTTTACCAACACTCAACTGCCCTAGTCGGTCTTGTTGGCCGAGTAACTTAGCGGCATTAACTGTTGCTGACATAATAGCCTGTTTTTCAGTCATGCCATATTTAACTAACCATAAAAACTCATCAGCATTATTACCATGGCGTGATACGCCAGAATCTGTACCAAAAGCAATATTAACATTGTTTTTTAATGCCAGCTTAAATGAAGCTGCAACATTTGGTACAACGGTGCGTACTTTATCAGCAATAGCTGTTGGCATATTTGGGTTACTGAGAACTTCTTGACTGACCGTTTGGCCTGCCAATAACGTGGGCACTAAATAAGCGTTGTATTGCTTAAATAACTTTACAGTCTCTTTGTCTAGGTAAGAGCCATGTTCAATTGAATCAACACCTGCACGTAATGCCGCTTTGATCCCTGATGTACCATGAGCATGGGCTGTTACGCTGCGCCCTAAGTTATGTGCAGTATCAACAATCGCCATCAACTCTTGATCTGTGAACTGCTGATTGACACCCGCTGCGGTATTACTTAACACCCCACCCGTTGCGGTAATTTTAATTACATCAGCACCTGATTTAATTACTTCACGAACCGCGCGGCGACAATCATCAGCACCATCACACACCCCTAACCCTCCACTTATCACATCACTAATATCTTTACGGTAACCGTGCAGATCAGCATGCCCGCCTGTTGGGGTAATTGTATCTCCGGCAGCAAAAATACGTGGCCCTTGAATATCTCCACGCTCAACGGCACGCTGTAGTGGAAAGATCACTTTATAGCTACTACCTAAATCACGCACGGAGGTAAAACCCGCAGCAAGAGTGCGCTGCAAATATTTAACTGAGCGCAGCGCATAATCAGCCTCATATTCTGTTAGCCAGCGATGTGGATTAGCACTTGCGTCACGCTCAAAAGTAACATGTACGTGCATATCAATTAATCCAGGCATAACAAATTGATTTTTTAAATCAATGATCTTTGCATCGGGCAATGCTAGATCAATAACACTCACATAGCCTTTTTCGATGCGCGTGATGATAGCGTCTTCTATAACAATAGTGCGTTGCTTTTCTAGTATTTGTTCAGCACCTGCTAACATTGATCCTGCGTAAATAACCTGAGTTTGTGTTGCAAAACTCGCCGCAGAATATACCGTCGTACCCAATGCAGCCAAGATAGTAATTAATTTTTGTTTCATGTTTACCTCATTTTTCTACTACCATTAGCCTAAATTACGTTTAATTACCACTATTTACGACGTAAGCTAAGTTATAAACTAGTCTTAGAACTGGATTTTTGGTATAAATCAAACATAGATGACACATGTCTGACCACTTAAAGAGAGCACACTATGACCTACGCACACATAACGGGTTGGGGTAAATGTATCCCACCAGCGCGTATTAGCAACGATGAAATTAGCCAATTAGTTGATACCAATGATGAATGGATCACATCCCGCACTGGTATAAAAGCCCGTAGAGTAAGCCACGTTAGTACTGCAGAGCTTGCCACTGTAGCAGCTAAACATGCAATAGCCTGTGCTGGCATTAATGCTAAAGACATCGACTTAGTGTTATTAGCAACATGTACGCCCTCTACTATGGTGGCAAACACAGCTTCGTTAGTACAAAAAAACATTGGTGCAGTTGGCGCTGCCGCTATGGACACCAATGCAGCTTGCTCTGGTTTTTTATATGCAATACAAGCAGCGACTGCACAAATTCAAGCCGGTATGATCAAAAAAGCTGTAGTAATTGCTGCTGAACGTATGACCTGGTATGTAAACTGGGATCGCCGTGACAGTGCGGTGTTATTTGGTGATGGCGCCGGTGCCGTAGTACTTGAAGCAGCAGACACGCCAGCGGGTTTACTCGCGACAAAAACAGGCTGTGATAGCGAAGACCGTGATATCTTGCATATCACTAACTTTGGTAGTGACTTAAATAAATATGTGCCTATTGGGCCATCTGATTTATTATTTGAAGGTCGCGAAATCTTTAAACGCGCAGTAAAGGGCATGAGTGAAGCCTGTGACGATGTGCTCACACAAGCAAATTTGAGCCTTGATGATATCGATGTACTTGTGCCACACCAAGCAAATTTACGTATCATTCAAGCCATTCAACATCGCTTAAAAGTGCCAGATGAAAAAGTAATGGTTAACATTGGCGAATACGGCAATACATCGGCAGCAACTATTGCAATCGCATTATGCGAAGCTGTTGAGCAAGGATTAATTAAACCACATGCTAATATCATGTCTGCAGCATTTGGTGCCGGATTAACTTGGGCTGCTAGTTACATAAAATGGGGCGAACGCGTCACGCCAATCAGCGTTAGCGATGCAGCACTACCACCGTGTGATAAAACCGGTTTAGAGTTAGTGGCCCCCGCAGTAGCAGCTTGCAAAGGCAGTGATCAATAACATACTCAATATGGCGCAGCTATACTGCGCCATTTACCACAGATAGCTAAAAATGATGCAATTGCTAGGAATTCACCACGCTGCTATTATATGCAGCGATTACACCCGCTCAAAACATTTTTATCATCAGATCTTACAGCTGCCGATAATTGCAGAGCATTTTCGCCAACATCGCCATTCATACAAATTAGATTTAGCCTTGCCTGATGGTAGCCAAATAGAGCTATTTTCATTTGATAATGCACCAAAGCGACCTAGTTACCCAGAAGCACAAGGTTTACGACATTTAGCATTTAAAGTGGCCAATATTGAGCAAAGTAAAGTGTATTTGCAAAGCCAAGGTGTGGCAGTAGAAGAGATTCGAACTGATGAATACACAGGTAAACAATTTACCTTTTTTGCAGATCCTGATGGGTTACCGCTTGAGCTTTATGAGGCATAACCTCACAAAGCTCAATAAATTTATTTAAAACGACTTTGTAAGTAGTTAAATACGGCACGAATACCGAGTGCTTCACCACCGACTGGACGACCAGGTAATGAGCGGATATTCCATGCCATTACATCAAAATGTACCCATGGTGTGGTTGGCTCTACAAATTCTTTTAAATAAAGTGCGGCAGTAATTGCGCCGCCGAATGGGGTACTTGCACAGTTAGCCATATCAGCAACATCACTTTTTAATAAACTTTTATATTGTTCAAAAAGCGGTAATTGCCAAACGGGGTCGCTTACTGCAATACCGGCGTCAATAATGCCATTGGCAACATCACGCTCAGTTGAGAAAAACCCTGGTAACTCAGTGCCTAACGCAATACGACAAGCACCGGTTAAGGTTGCAAAATCAATGATCAACTCAGGATTGTCATTTTGTGCTTCCGTGAGTGCATCACATAACACTAAACGCCCCTCTGCGTCGGTGTTATCGATTTCGACCATAATGCCTTTACGTGTTTTAATTACATCGCCAGGGCGAAATGCATTGCGCGATACCGCATTCTCAACAGCGGGTACCAACACGCGTAAACGAATTGGTAAATTTGCCGCCATAATTAACTGCGCTAAACCAATTACATGAGCTGCGCCGCCCATGTCTTTTTTCATATTGCGCATACCTGAGCTTGGTTTAAGATCTAAACCACCAGAATCAAAACAAACACCTTTGCCGACTAAGGTGATCAAAGGAGCATCTGCAGCGCCCCAGTGTAAATCAAGTAAACGCGGTTTATTTTCACTGGCGCGGCCTACCATGTGGATAGTTGGATAGTTTTGTTCTAATAATTCATCCCCTATCCATTCATTGAATTGACCATTGTAAGTGTGTGCTAAATCAGCCATCACTTGTGATAAGTGCTGTGGCATCATGTCTACGGCGGGAGTATTAACTAGATCTCTAACTAAGTTAATCGCATTTGCTTGGCGTGTAATACGCGCAAACAATGCTTCATCGGCAATTGCTAATTGTGCTTTTACAGCACCTTTGGCTTTATATTCGCTAAATTCATAACCACCAAGTATAAAACCCAGAGCAATCTGTTCTAATTGTTGTTCACACTCTTGAACTTGGTAAATTCCTGCTGGCAGTTTGCTGGCTAATTCACCCGCGAGCCAAAAGTCATCAACGCTATTAACTAAACAATACACCTGACTTAGCGCTCCACTTTGTGGATTGACCACCAAGGCTAAACCTTGTTTTGCAAAATCACAGCTATTTAGCCAGTTTTGTAAAAAAATTGGCTGCTGTGCTTGCCATGTAGCTAAGTCATTTTTAACAATAAAAGATAAAGGAATACCCGTAGAACTATGACGAATTAATGTACTCATTAAATGACTCGTTTAAAATTATATGATGATCAAGCATATCAATAACTCAGCATAAAAGGTATAGCACAAAGACTATCCTTTAAACTGCATGGCATTATTTTTTTACAGGTGGTTTTACGTCTGATTTTGCCGTTTTTTCAGCGTGGTGGTGTTGCTGCTCTTCATCAGCGATCTGCTGGTCAATATCTTTAAGTGATTTATTTATATTAAATGAACTTGGCAGTACATCAACTCCAACCCATTGACCCAACTTAACAACCAGTGGAATAGTCACAGGTGCAAAAGGTAAAACAGCAAAAACACCTAAACCCAATCCTTTGAGAATATCAACAAACTGGGCATTCGCTTTTTGCAGATCCTCTTTACTCACATCTCCTTGGGTGTAGCGACGATAAATTGTGAGCATTTCTTTGGTTTCTTGCTTTTCCTGCGCCAGTGCAATTTTAAGTGCTACCATAGCGCGCTTAAAACGCAACTGTTGGCGTTTTGTACTAATTTTTGCCACTCGAATTGGGGCACGATGAATAACTTTATATAGTCGCATAACGCTATTCTCACATAGCCTTAACGCTTCACAAAGCATAATTTAATACAATCACCGATTAACAGATCAACATCATTTCTCAACTAGCAAAAAAGCCATGATTAAGTATAATCACGGGCCAATAAACAGCCCATGCTATTAAATCTGTAAATAATGAATAAAATGCCGCAAAACACAGCCGATATACCATACCGAGTTGACGACACAAAACCAACCAGACCGGCTGCTGATCAGTGCTGCGGTGGTGGCAGTTGTTGCCCATGTGTTTGGGATGAATACCGAGAAGCGTTAAAAGTTTGGCGACAACAAAATCCTGAACAAACTGATCATTAATAATTATTGAACTTTATTGAATTTTACTTAGTCTAAAGATTTATTTATAAAATTACTATTTCATTTACTTATAAAAAAATCCCACTTATTACTTTATTTCTAATTTCCCTTTTCAAAATATCATTACTTTTCATATAGGTATGTAAACCTCTAATTTCCTCTATAGAAAAACCAAAAAAAACCAAATCATTTAACACCTTGCACAATTATTTAACAAGTTGTATAACTTTAATAGACTATTTGGCTTTTTAAAAATCATATAGTTACGAAATTACAATAATTCTAACTGGGGAAATTAGAATGAAATTTAGAAATAACATATTAAATCATGCAGTTAAAATTGCATTAACGACAACCACCGCAGGCTTATTTATTTCGGGGACTGCCTTAGCTGCAGATGAACAAGCTGAAGTAACTAAAGTAAATAAAAATGTAGAAAAAATAGCCGTAGTGGGTACTCGCTCTGCACCGCGTTCTATTGGTGATTCACCGGTACCTATCGATATCATCGGTGGTGAAGAACTTGGTAAATCAGGTAATACGGATATGCTCGAGCTATTAAAAGGCTCAATTCCATCATTAAACGTGCATTCAATGCCTATTAGTGACGCAGCATCTTTGGTTCGTCCAGCTAACTTACGTGGCTTACCTTCTGACAGTACATTGATATTACTCAATGGTAAACGTCGTCATCGTGCCTCTGTTATTGCCTTTTTAGGTGGCGGCATAAACGATGGCGCACAAGGTGCGGACATTTCAGTTATTCCAAGTATCGCTCTAAAACAAGTTGAAGTACTAAGAGATGGCGCAGCCGCTCAGTACGGCTCAGATGCGATTGCTGGGGTTATCAACTTTGTACTAAAAGATGCCTCAGAAGGCGGCAGTTTCGAAGTACGCCAAGGTCAGTACTATGAAGGCGACGGTGATACAACACAGATTTCCGGTAACATTGGTCTACCATTTACCGACAATGGCTTCGCAAATTTAAGTTTCCAATACAAAACGGCTGACGCAACTAGTCGTTCAGTGCAACGTTTTGATGCAGCAAACTTAATTGAGGCTGGTGTTCCTGACATTGCCCCGATTACACAAATATGGGGCGCACCAGAAGTTGATGACGATATCTCTATTTTTGGTAATGTCGGCCTTGAGCTGACTAAAAACTCCGAATTTTACATGTTTGGTAACTATTCAGAGCGTGATGTACGCGGTGGTTTTTATTATCGTAATCCAACAACTCGTCCTGGTGTTTATGGCGGAACAATTCGTGATGTTAATGGTACAAATATGCGTCGCCCTGGTGATGATAATCCAGCGGGTCAAAAACTGTGGGATGATGCAACTCCAACAGTGTTAGTCGCTTCACTGGATGGATATGATCAGCAAATAAACTGTCCTCTTGTCGAACTGCAAGCCAATGGCGCACCAGATCAAGCTGCTATAGATTCTCTAAGTGCTGCAAATTGCTTTGCCTTTAACCAAACATTGCCTGGTGGTTTTACACCTAACTTTGGTGGCAACATCACAGATACTTCGCTTACGATAGGTACTAAAGGCGAGTTCACTGGTGGTATGTTAGAAGGTGCGTACTACGATTTAAGCGGTACGGTCGGCTTTAATGAATCTCGTTACTTTATTTACGATACTGTTAATGCATCATTAGGCCCTGATAGTCCGCGTGATTTTAGCCCAGGTAAATACTCACAATTAGAGAAAAACTTTAATTTTGATTTATCAAAAGGCTTTGATTTTGATCTAGCATACGATGTGAACATAGCCGGTGGCCTTGAATGGCACGAGGAAACATTTACAGTTACCTCTGGCGATGTAGCATCATTTACAGCAGGCCCACTAACGGATCAAGGTTTTGGTATCGGTTCAAATGGTTTCCCTGGCTTTAAACCATCTGACGCTGGTGAATATACTCGTCGCAACTACGCCGCTTATGTCGATATTGAAGCCCCATTTACCGAAGAGTTTTTAATGGGTCTAGCGCTGCGTTATGAAGATTATGATACCTTTGGCTCTACGGTTAATTATAAATTAATGGCTCAATATCACTTAACCGATGATTTAAACGTGCGTGGTTCAATCAGCTCCGGCTTTCGCGCACCGACTGTTGGTCAAGCCAATGTCAGTAACGTGCAAACAAACCTAAGCAGTGGCGTATTGGTCGACTCTGCTTTACTACCACCGACCAATCCAATTGCGGTACAGTTAGGCGGTACAGAGCTTGAGCCTGAAGAGTCGCAAAGTTATACCTTTGGCGCGGTATACACCATCGGTGAAGTATTCCTAACTATTGATTATTATAATATTCAAGTTGATGACCGTATTAGTCAATCTGAAAAAATCGAGCTGAGCCAAGCTGATAAAGATACGCTTGAAGCCGCTGGTGTGCCAAACGTGCAAAGCTTAGCGCAAGTAAGCTTCTTTACTAATGACTTTGACACCACCACTCAAGGTATAGACTTTGTAGCAAACTATGCCACAGATTTACTCGGCGGTAGCTCAACATTTAGTTTAGCCTACAACTGGAATGAAACTGAGGTTACCCGTTCAACTGATATTACTGGGCCGTTTAAAGTAAGCCGTTTAGAGAACGACTTACCAAACCACCGTGGTACGCTTAGTTGGTCACAACAATGGGAAAGTTTCTCAATGTTTACTCGTGCAAATTATTTTGGTGAATACCAGGGTGTGCATGTAGATTATGACGAAACAGCAAAAACGGCAGATGCAGCAATTACGCTCGACGCTGAAGTAACTTACTTTTTGAATGATTCGATTAGTTTCTCAGTCGGCGCACAAAACCTGCTCGACCAAGAAGCAGAGAAACTTGATTTTACCGTGGCACCTAATAATAACTGGGGTGGTAAATACTATGAAACTTCGCCATATGGTATTAACGGTGGTTTCTATTATGTCAAAGCAACGTATACTTTTTAAACGTAGCTAAGCATTGAAAAGATAGGCGAAATGCTCAAGACATTTCGCCTTTTTCGTGCTATACCCAAATAATAAATCTAGTAACTAAAAAATAAAAAAAGTGATGCATGTTGCTAAAAAAAGCTAACCAACTACTTGCCGAAAACAAACTCCAAGAAGCGGAGTTTCACTATAAAACCTTGCTTGAAAGTGATCCCCAAAATGGCGAAGCGCTATTTGGTTTGGGCCGTATTGCCCTGCGCTTAGAGCGCTTTGATGCTGCGGTTTATTTATTACAAAGAAGCTGTGAACGTCTGCCTAATATGTTGGAGCCACTGCACGCGTTAGCGGATGCATTTAATGGCGTTAATTCGCCAAATGATGCATTAACAGTACTGGAGTACGCAAAAAGCATTGCTAGTCATAACCCAGAGCCACACTATTATCTCGCACAACATTATTTAACCCATGGCGAATTAGATAAAGCACACACCACCTTTGCACAAGCACTAAGTATTGGTTTATATCCTGTCACTGCTTATATTTTATTTGAACTGGTACAACTTGGCCGCTTTGATCAACAGCATAACTACATCAGTAACTTGCATCATTTACTCACACAAACCAATAATTTACGTTTAAAAATGGTTTGTTGTTACGCCTTGGCAAAAAGTTATGATCAACTCAATGATATAGAACAAGCTGTAAATTATTATAAACTAGCCAATAAATTGCAGCTGCAATTGAGTAGCTTCAACACTGAACAATTAACGCCGTTTTATCAAAGTATTATGCGTTATAATCCAAAAAGTTTATTTGCCACTATCAAGCCTGGATTTACTGGTACTGTTACGCCCGTTTTTATTATTGGCATGCCACGCAGTGGCTCAACATTATTAGAACAAATGTTAGCTTCACATAGTGAATTTGCAAGCCTTGGGGAAGATCGCTGTATTAGCTCGCAAATTGTTGCATTCATAGAGCAACAAACCAAGTTGCCCTACCCTGAATGTATTAGCGCACTAACACCGCAACTGATTGAGCAAGCGCGGGCTCTTTATACCGCACGGTTAAAACAAGCTAAACCTATTCGCGCGTTTATGATCAACAAATTGCCCGCGAATTATCAATCGTTAGGGCTTATCTATTTATTGTTTCCAAATGTTAAGTTTATTAACTTGCAGCGCGATTTTAATGCCACAGCTTGGTCCGTTTATAGTAATTACTTTGCAGAAAATGAACCTTATTTTTGCTCATTACCTGAATTTAAACGTTACTATGATTTATACCAAGGTTTGATGACGCATTGGCAACAAGCAATACCTTCGGCTATCTTAGATGTTCATTATGAGCAACTGATCAGCGAGCCGCGCGATACGTTAAAAAGCGTATTTACATTTTTAGGTACCGCATTTGAAGCACAATGTTTAGACTTTTATAAATCAAAAAAACCAGTTACCACGCTTAGCAAAGCCGCAGTACGAAAACCGCTACATAACCGTGCAATAGAACACTGGAAACGTTTTGAAACGCCACTCAGGGCGTTGCTGAATGACGCTCAAACCACGTCACTAGATCCTTAAATTGATCTGCTTTAGCACTGGCGTGCGTTAACATATTAATATGATCGTAATCATATTGATGGCCGTGTTTTTTCCCGTACATTTGCAGGTGTTGAATACCAGTACCTGACTCGGCAATAAATTTTTCAATATCAATTTGTTGTGCAAGCGCTTTGTCTTTCACCCCCCCTATGTGTAAGGTCGGTGGCAAACTTAAGCCAGCCACAGCTTGCGCGTAATCAAACCCGTCGTCGCTATCTAACCATGGTTTACGTTTAGCCCATTGCATACTTTGATAATGCGACTTTTTAGTTTCATCATCACTGCCCCACTTGAGTCTTTTGGCGGGTAAATAACCATGTTTTTTAGCCAGTATTGGCGCTAAAAAATACCAAATCAAATTTCCTTGAAGGTATTTTTGTGGATGATGATTATAAAGCGAGCGTTTAGTACCAAAGTAAGCACATGCTTTTACATCATTGATATACTGTGGGAAACGCGCAAACACACTGTTCATTAATACACCACCCCACGAATGGGCTACCCAATACGCTGGTGGTCTACCTTCACGCTCGGTAATTTTAGCAATAAAAGCGGGAATATCTTCAATAATAGCTTCGGTTTGGCCATAGTGAGCATGCTTTGAGATAGCCGGTTTGCTGTCACCACGACCTCGTAGATCAGCCACATAACACACATATCCTTGCTCAGCTAAAAAAGGGGCTAAACCCTTATTCGAATGCGTATAAAATATTTTGCCATTTTCAACAGCACCATGCATAAACAACACAGCTGGCCCAGCGGCTTTGCTGTTATCTGCTATGCGGCGCAAATGTAATGTTTGTAGCTCAGTTAGTTTAATAAATACTGATTCTTGTACGATCGCCATTTCAGTTCCTTGTTGTCATTGTTATGAACCGCAACTCATCCTACCAGTAATTTAAACAAGATCACACGTCAATGTGTTTCTCTGGTAAAATAATTTTTTTGTTTGTTAAGCTAATTATTTGTTATGAAATCAACACCATTAAAATCAAAACTACACCCTCGAAATCGCCATAACGAAGGCTATGATTTAGACTACCTAAGTATTCAAGTGCCCACTTTAAAACCATATATCGTGCTTACTCCCAATGGTACTAAAAGTATTGATTTTAGTGATAACAAAGCAGTAAAAACGCTTAATCAAGCACTTTTGCAAGCGTACTATAACGTTGATTTTTGGGATATACCTGAACACAACCTTTGCCCACCGATTCCAGGACGCGTTGATTACATTCACTACTTGGCCGATTTACTAGCAAACGATAATCAAGGCGTTATACCTCAAGGCAGACAAGTTAAAGTGCTGGATATAGGTACTGGTGCGAACATAATTTACCCGTTACTAGCAAGCCATGAATATAACTGGAGCGTCACAGGCTCAGATATAGATCCGAGCGCTGTAAAATTAGCCAAACAAATCGTACAATTTAATAATCGCAAAATTACCGTCAAGCTACAAAAGCAGTCGCAGCATATTTTTCAGGGGGTAATAAATGCAAAAGAGCTTTTTCATATTACATTGTGTAACCCTCCTTTTCATGCCAGTGAACAACAAGCAGCTCAAAGTAGCGAGCGGAAATGGAAAAACTTAGGCAAAGCCCCTAAATCGGCTTTAAATTTTGGCGGGCAACATAATGAGCTTTGGTGTGAAGGTGGCGAAGCGCAATTCATTTGTACCATGATCGATGAAAGTGCCCTATTTGCTGAGCAGTGTATGTGGTTTACCTCTTTAGTTTCAAAAAAAGAAAACTTAGCCACGTTACAAGCACAATTAAAAACACACCCTGTGGCTGAAGTTAAAATCATTGAAATGGCGCAAGGGCAAAAAGTGAGTCGCTTTATTGCGTGGAGTTATTTTGATCAACAAACTCGCCAAGAGATCAGCCAGCAATTTACACAACCGGAGATATCATGATTGATTTTCGTTCTGATACTGTCACTAAGCCCTGCGCTAAAATGCGCGAAATTATGTTCAATGCCCCTTTAGGTGATGATGTATATGGTGATGATCCCAGTATTAATAAATTAGAAAGCGTTGCAGCACAGCGTCATGGCTTTGCCAGTGCATTGTTTTGTAGCTCCGGCACCCAAGCAAACTTATTAGCGTTAATGGCTCATTGCGAACGTGGTGATGAATATATTTGCGGGCAAAATGCACACAATTATAAATTTGAAGGCGGTGGCGCGGCAGTGCTTGGATCAATCCAACCGCAACCTATCGAGAATGAAAATGATGGCAGCCTCTGCTTTGACAAAATACGCGCCGCTATCAAACCCAAAGACTTTCACTTTGCTAATACCCGCTTACTCAGTTTAGAAAACACCATTGGCGGTAAAGTGCTGCCATTAAGTTATTTAGCCCAAGCGCGTGAGTTCACTCACAGCCATCAATTAGCACTGCATTTGGATGGTGCTCGCGTTTATAACGCTGCGGTTGCGCTTAGGGTAGATATTACCGAGATAACTAAACACTTTGACTCCGTGTCTATTTGCTTATCAAAAGGCTTAGGCGCACCAGTAGGCTCATTACTACTTGGCTCTGTTGAACTGATCAATAAAGCAAGGCGTTGGCGTAAAGTACTTGGCGGCGCTATGCGCCAAGCTGGTATGCTGGCAGCCGCTGGCCACTATGCACTTGAGCACAATGTTAGCCGTTTAGCCGACGATCACAGCAATGCGCGTTACTTAGCGCAGCAGCTCAGTGCCATTGAAGGCTTTAACGTTGACTTGTCGCGCGATACAACCAATATGGTCTATGCAAATGTTGCTGATAGTGTTGATATTAATGCCATTGCACAGCAACTAAAAGCACAAGGGATAGTATTCAGCCCAAGCAAAACTTTGCGTTTAGTAACTCATTTACAGATCACTCGAGCCGATATTGATCAATTTATAGCAGCGTTAACTTCGGCGCTGCATGTTTAACGCAGCTTTATAGTGTTTGCGGCACACCGACACATAACGGTCGTTGCCGCCAATTTCCACTTGATTACCATCGGCAATCGCTTTGCCTTGCTCATCCGTACGCAATACATGGTTCGCTTTGCGACCGCAATGACACACCGTTTTAAGTTCAACCAGTTTATCAGCCCACGCTAGTAAGTACTGCGAGCCGCTAAATAACTCGCCTCTAAAGTCATTACGCAAGCCATAGCACAACACCGGAATGCCTAATTCATCCACCACATCGGTCAGTTGCATTACTTGCTGACGTGATAAAAATTGACATTCATCCACCAGCACACAATGACGTTTTTGTTCACTATTAAGCTGTTTGATCAGTTCAAAAACATCTTTGTCAGCATCAAAAATATGTGCATCAGCTTGTAAACCAATTCGAGAAGATACCTTACCAACACCAGCACGATCATCCAATGCAGCCGTTAAAATAACGGGCTCCATGCCGCGTTCGCGATAGTTAAATGCCGATTGTAAAAGCGTGGTAGATTTACCTGCGTTCATTGCAGAATAATAAAAGTACAGCTGAGCCATGAAAATGCCTACCCTGAAAAAAGTGCGCTAATGCTACCTTAATCTTGATTGAACATCACCTTTTTTACCCGTGTTATAGAACTATAACTCAACGGTGCCTGCTACTGACGACCCTAGCTTCGTGATTAGTTTTATCTAAATATTCAACATACAGCTTGGCATTATCTTGTGCAGCGATGGTTTGCCAAATACGTTGACTAAGCGCCTTATGCTGTTGATAAAACTGCTTAGAGAAAAGCAAATAGCCTTGGGCTTTTTCAAGTGGAGGATAAATGGCTTGTACTTGGGCTGTTTTATACCGGAAGTTTGATACTTTCCGATCGCCAACTTGGCACACGTCAAGCGTAGCATCAACGACTCCACGGTCGATCAACTCAACGGCTTTTTCGACTGAGGAAGTATGTTGAACAAAAAAAGGCTCTTGATGTAATACCTTGCCTAAGTCATAACCGTTCGCAATAGCTAATGTAAAAGCCCTGGTCTGAAATACTTCGCGGCTTTGCCATTGCTGGTGAAATTTTTTTCCGCCGATGAGACAACTGCCAAATTCACTCACTGCAAAACGCGGATCCAGTTGCTGAGTTCCATCCATTGGGTATTGGGCAAATTCAGTTCGCTCAGGTCGATAGGTAGCAATAACCGCATTCACTTTATTTGTACGCAGATCATTTAAACAACTTAGCCAAGCTTTACGCTGATAACGAATAGACAGTTGTGAAAGTGTATTATCTAGATTTTGTAGGATTTCTAGCGATGCTTCTGGTTGAGTACCTAACATTTCATTGCTTTGCGCTAAAAACATCGGCGCGACAGTTTTATCTTCATAACAAAAAATTAGTTCAGTTGAGTTAGCAATTGCCGCTGTTGATAGCAAACTACACCCGCTACTGAGTACCAATAACGCCAATAAATTATCCCTAACACGTTTATTTTGTTTCATTTTATCTTGCTCCCTAGACGTTTCATCTAAAGTGTAGACCGAAAAAATGAATTGTTTAGTAACTAAACCAAAAAATTTAGATGATCCCTTCGTGCTCAAGTAACCACTGCTTGCGCTCTAGCCCACCCGCATAGCCGGTCAATTTACCATTGGCACCAATAATACGGTGACACGGCACAATAATACTGATTGGGTTTTTACCATTAGCAGTCCCCACTGCGCGAACTGCCTTGGGATTATTGAGTGCATGAGCAATATCTGAATAACTCTGTGTTTGTCCAAATGGCACCGCGGTGAGCGCTTGCCATACCGCTTGTTGAAAAGCAGTGCCATGGGTGGCTAGAGTGACATCAAAGGTTGTTCGCTTGCCTGCAAAGTAGTCATTAAGCTGCGCAGCACAATTTAAAATATGTGGCTGCTCAACATCTGAAAATGGGGTTTCTGAGCACTCTATAACTGGATAAAAGCCCACATAACTGACCCCGTGTTGGTTACCTTGAATAATAATCTCATCAATTGGGCTGGGTATGCGGGTTTGGATAATAGTCATGTTAGCTGCTGCCATAGTTGAAAGGTTAAATAGGAGCGAAATGGCGCGCACATCTCATCATTAAATGGTTTTGCCCCCGCTTGGGCTTTCTTTACGCCTAAATCTCCCGCTAATAAAATATCGGGCTGACTTTGGCCGCGTAATTTTGCATAGTTTACTGTCCAAGGTCCAATCCCTTTGAGTGGCAGCCATTGATCAAGCTGATGACAATCAGGGTTATCGGCGCAAAACTGCGCTAAATTACGCAGCGCATTCTTTCTCGCTTGAGGCATTTTAAAAAATGCCAGCTCACTGTTTGCCACTACCTCAGGGGTTGGAAAATACACTCGCTCGCCATCTTGTTCGCCCAGTTCATCCACCAGCTGAGTCACTAAGTTATGCGCGGCAGTTACACTTACTTGTTGGCCAAGTACCGCACGAATACCAGCCTCAAATACCGACCAAATACCCGGTAACCGCAATCCTTGGGTTAACACAATTGCCCCTTGAAGTTGAGTTGCTAGGTGTTGTTCGATTTGCGCAGTATCGGCATCTAAATCGAGCACCCTGCGAATTTCACTTAAAATAGGCTGTAAAAAGCGCGGCTGATCAATATCAATGCTGACTAAAAAGTGATGTTTGTGCTCTACAAACTCAGCCGTAAACTGACCTTGGCAATGCTGATTTTTAAAGCTGCGACCATAATATGTCTCGCCAAGCCACTCAAGAGGTGAAATTAACCGCTTAGCTAAAAATTGCTGTAACGCAGTCCAATTATAAGGGGGCCGAAAAGGTAATTTAAGCGTCAACATCGCACGTGTTGTGCTGCGCTCACCACGCATTTTTGACGGGCAAATATGTAACTGCTGTAAAAACGCATCATTAAAGCGACGAATACTATTAAAGCCCGCTGCAAAAGCAACTTGAGATACCGATAAATTAGTTTCTTGCAGCAGTTTTTTAGCAAAATGACATTGATTAAATAACCGATACTGAGTTACTGAGATACCAAAATGTTGCTGAAATAACTGCCTTAAATAGCGGCTACTCACGCCGAGTCGCTCAGCTAACTGTTCACAGCTATGTTGCGTTGTTAAGTCACTGTCTATCAGCTGTTTGGCTCGCAGCGCTGTGGTTTTTGTTCCTTGCCATGCGCTACTTCCAGGGGCGCTATCTGGACGACAACGAATGCACGGGCGAAATCCAGCCTGGGCAGCATTGTGCGCATATTGAAAGTACTCTACGTTTTGCTCTTTTGCAGTAGGGGCAGGACAAATTGGCCGACAATAAATACCGGTGCTTTTAACACCGATGAAAAAGAGTCCATCAAAACGATGGTCGCGGCTTTGTCTGGCAAGTTGCCAATGGCTAGTATCCATAAGGTGCTCTTAACTATACATCTGCTAATAGAGTACGTGAAAAAACACAGTTTACTAGCCATTTTCGGCACTCAACCTTTATTCGCTGATTGATTTACTGGTAGCAGCTAAATAACGACGCTCAACTTCAGCCCAATTAATAACATTATAAAATGCTGCGATATACTCCGGGCGGCGGTTTTGGTATTTCAGATAATAGGCGTGCTCCCACACATCTAAACCTAAAATCGGCGTGTTGCCGTGCATTAATGGACTATCTTGATTTAAACTACTTTCCACCACAAGCTGGTTATCTTTATTAACACTTAGCCACGCCCAGCCACTGCCGAAGCGACTAACAGCTGCCGCTGTAAATGACTCTTTAAAGTTATCAAAGCCGCCAAGCTGCTCTGTGATCGCATCTAATAAGCTCCCTTTTGGCTGATCCCCACCATTGGGGCTCATTACTGTCCAAAACAATGAATGGTTTGCATGTCCGCCACCATGCTCTTGCACTACTTTTTGCAGCTCAGTTGGCAACGTGTCAATCTTTGCGAGTAACTCATGTACATCAGTATCACTATACTGGGTATTTTCAAGTGCCGCATTGGCTTTATTGATATATGTTTGATGATGCAAAGTATGGTGGATC
>NZ_JACJEY010000064.1:0-23724 GCF_014164295.1 Pseudoalteromonas sp. SG43-7 | reverse complement strand
TTATATTCAGTTTTACAATTACAAACGTAGGCATTCTACGCTTAATTATATGACGCCACATCAGAAATATAATGAATTAAAAAATGCCGCTTAGAATCTCTACAGAATTTGTTGACCATTACAGTCACAAGGTTTAGCGTCATTAAGAGATATTTGGATCAATATTCATTACGGGAGATGAACCGCCCATTGCGGACCCGCATGATGGGTGGTGTGGGGGCTGGAGGTTAGAGACCTCCGGCTACCCGATTATATGCCTGCACCACCATGCAGGATAATTTCATTCTCGTTGCTATTTAATAGTTACAAAAAACTATCAGAGAACTATTTTACTTTATGGTTTCTTAGTTGGTGTTCACCCAATATTTTTCGAATTTATTCTTCTCTGTAATGGTATATGGATAATCGGCTAATTTTAAATAAACACCAATAATTCATTTATTTTAGTAGGTAAAAGTACATAACATCTAATTAAAAATGTTTCTAAGTATTCACTGCTGTTAGATTTAGACCCTAATAATTTTACTTTTCCAACCATTTCAGATGCAAGTTGTTTAAGGTTTGGACTAAACTTCGTTATTTCATCTATGTTAAACCATGCCTCCCCAAAACCTGAAAAAGCATTTAAATTCAGTTTACCTATGAAAACGACCGCATAATAGTCAAGATTTAAAAAATTTCTCGTTTTTAAGAAAGAATGCAAATTATGAGTTTACCACATAGGAGACGCTTATTATTGAGGTGATTCTGGTTCTCCTACTATTTTTTGTAATATAATGCTAGCTACAATACTCGCCATGATCGGCCACCAAATAAATGCATATATTGCGTAAACGTGTAGACAAAGATAAGCAATAGACGTAGTGATGTGAAATGTAGTGACTATAATAGAATCATTACTATCTTTAGTAATTAACCTCCCTAGTATCGAACATAGCCCAAGTAAAACCAGAAACCCTGCAATTGGATAGATAAGATAATTTAAAATGTCTAGTGTTGGATAGATAAGATCGTGTAAAATTTCCATTTTTGCATTGTTCCATCCCTTGAGCGAGAAATAGCTATATAAATCTATAAGAATAGCGACCAGAAAACCACCAGTTAATATAAATACCACTGGGTTTTTGAATATATTTGATTCTTCCCCCATTTCTGCACCTCCATAAAGGTAATTTGAGGTAATATCTTTGCCACAATCCTTAATTTCATAATCATACCTGCCAGCCTCTACGTTAATAGCAGAACCATTTTCATTCATTTCTTGGAGTTTTTGATAGCTATCTATTTGTAATTTCTTCAATTCGTCACGATGGGTCATATTTGTTTTTGAAATAACTACATGATAAATATCTTTAGTAGAAATAAGTTCATTATTCACGATGACTTTACCTCTTTTAAAAGGTTCGATAAAATCATCCCTTACTTGCACTTCTGACAAATCTTTAAATATACACTTCCAAGAATTATCATTTTTCATTTTTAACACTATGTGAAACTTACTCAAGAGTAATACCTGTGCCATAAACGCTCAGAATGAACTTGGATTTGGTCATGTAAAACTGTAACCGATTTCTCTGTATATTTCATATATCCACCAAACCCTATATTGCATATAACAGCTTATTCAAAGGATCTAAACCCGCGAGTTGCAGACAGTAAACCCTTTGAGCTTTTTAATACTTTTAGTCTAACTCTGTATCTAAATGTAAATCAAGAGATTTATATTTGTTGTTTTTTTGTTATTGTAAAATACAAGAAATAACCCCGCGAGTTGTTGAAAAAACAAACACGATTTATAAATGCAAGAAAATAAAGCACATAAAATAAAAGTGACACTCACATTAAAAACTACTCATAGCTGTCTTTCAGATGAAATATAAACCTATTTTTCAAAACTATGAGATCAGATATCAGCCACTATAATTTATGCGTCTTCTTCTTTACTGATCAGATCAACCATGCGTTGACTAATCTCGTCATCGCTAAGGTCTTCTTTATGAGTGCCTATTGTCCATACATGGCCAAATGGGTCTTGTAATGTACCGGCCCTATCACCGTAAAATTGGTCATGTACTGGGCGTATTTCTTTACCACCTAAGGCAACCGCATTAGCAAATACGGCATCTACATCTGCAACGTAAAGCATTAAGCTCACAGGCGTGCCGCCAAGCTCATCAGGGCTTTTAAAATGCGCTTCAGGGCACATATCTGAAAGCATAATATGCGAATCACCAATTTTAATTTCTGCGTGAGCAATCCCGCCATCTGGCAGCGGCATTTGCATAATGAGCTGGGCATTAAATACCTTCTCATAATACTCGATTGCTTTTGCTGCGCCGTTAATTATCAAGTAAGGAGTAATTGCATGATACCCCTTTGGTATTGCTGAAACCGTCATTTTACGCTCCAAATATGTGACCTTATTAAATAAAGGTTAGTCGATATCAGCTGAAAGTCAGCTTTACAAAAATGAAAACTAAATACTCTGGTTTAAATGATAAAGTGGCTCTGCCCTTTAAAAATAAATATCTCCCCCAAGGTCTATAAACACAGTGAGCAATTTAGCTATTTTTTGAAGGAGTTAATGATGAGCAAAACATTAATCATAGGCGCAAGTGGCCAGATTGGTAAAATAACGACACAGTTACTACTTAATGATCAGCATCAGGTTGTCGCTCTCGTACGTGATAAAAATAAGTTAAGTGATTTAAGCAGTCCCTACCTCAGCGTAACTGAGCAAGATCTCGAGGGTGACTTTAGCCAAGCATTTGCAGGCTGCGAACAGGTAATTTTTGTTGCCGGTTCTGGCGGAAATACCGGCGATGATAAAACATTATTAATTGATTTATGGGCTGCGGTTAAAGCCGTAAATTATGCAAAGCAATATGATATTAAAAACTTTATTATGGTCAGTTCGATTGGCGCAGATGATCCTGATGCAACAGAAAGCGATTTAAAACCTTACTTAGTTGCTAAACATATGGCTGACGAACATCTAATCAATAGCGGCCTAAATTATACTATTGTACGCCCAGGTTCACTTACCAACGACAGTGCTTCATTGCAAATCACCACACAACGGCCAAGTGAACGTAAAGATGCAAAAGTCAGCCGTGAAAACGTGGCAAATGCCTTGTTGCAAGTGGTAAAAACGGCTCCTGGTGACAACCGAATATTTGAGTTATTTGATGCCAATTAAAGCCAGTATCTGGCTGTAATTACCGAAATACCAGGAGCTATAGCAGAATAATTTTCTGTATGCTCCTGCTGTTACTTAGCCTAACAATATTTATTAGTTTGGTGATTCAATGTATTACGCTAAACGTTATTGCGTTGAACTTTATATTGAATTACTAACTAATATTTTGAACACTCTGACCTTAAACCCTGTTTAGTAATCAATATCACTCCTGACTTTAAACAGCACATCGCCAATTTTCAAATCATTATATTTGGGTTGTACAACCTCAATGTTATCTGCATCAATCAGTGTTTTTAGTAATTTAATTTGCTCGGGATTATCGATAGTCATGTATTTTGATTGCCATTGAGTACCATCATGCAACCACAGATTAGCTTCAGTTGAGTTATTCGTTTCATCTATAAATACATAATCGAGTTGTTCATCTTGATTTAAATCTATGGCGATAAAATAAAATGAATGACTTTTAAGCGGTGTCCAGCGGTTGAAATGTAAGCTCTCGAATACAGCCTGAATTAACTCATCCGAAAACACCTGCTGCCCAGGCCAAAACGTCGAGTGCGTAACAAACTCTGTTATTGATGTTTGCTCGGCTAAAGCCTTAAACTCTGGATTATCTGGGTTGACATACATTCGCTCAATAATCATTGCTTGCTCTGGATGAGTACTCTGAATTTGCGCTTGTAACTTTTGCATTGCAAGATAGCCTTGGCGTCCTAAATTACTTGAGAAGTAATAATAATCAAATTCTTCAATACTCACGTCACCTTCATTTAAGCGCGCGATTTGACTCTCGGTAGATAAACGCTGAAAATTCAAAACTGGCGAGTTCACTAGTAGCATGCATATTAAAATCACTACCCCCATCACAATATTAACTTTGCTTTGCACTTGTTGCCATGCATCGCGCTTTTTAACGATCCCGACTAAATACCCAAATGAAAAACACGAAAGTAAAAGACACACTAAAATAGCCCAGCAGCGACCCACCGTGATCCCGTATTGTTCAACTCTAAGCCAAATGCCATAAGCGGCAATCACACTGTAAATTGGTAATAAAGCAATACCAAAAAATACTAACCTATGTATTACAATTTTATAAGGTCGCTGATCAGCAGCGTATTGATAAACCGTATTCACAAAAAATAAAGTGAGTACCTGTAACCATAAAACTAACGAGCTACCACTGCCTGTTTGCCATAATTTATCTAGCCCCGTAAACGGTAGCGTCGCTAAAAAGCCTAAAGAAATAACCGTAAGTACTGGCAGTAAAAACTTAATCAAGGTTTGCAATAAAAATGAGATGTTATCTTCTATATGCATAACCCCTCTAAAGATCACCGTGGCAAAACCGAACGCTAAGGTTAAAGTTGGGATCCAAAACCAGTCTTTTTTGAGTAGCTCAGAGAAAAATGTAATCTCTAACGCATTAAATAGCGCCGCTCCTAACTGCAAAATTCCCCAGAAAATTAAAACGAATAACCAACACTCTGCAAATAAAATAAAGTTTCGCCATGAGAGCTTGAATAATTGGCTATAACTAATTGCTTCATTACCAATCAGTTGTTGGATATACATAAGTGCTTTAAAGCTGGCAATTAAGGCTGTGAATATAAAAATGGCCGTTAAAGCATTGTTATTAACCAGCGCAATAGGGTATTGCTGAGCACCAATATAAGCACCAAGGAGTGATAACAACAGACTAAATGGTAACAAGTAACTAAGCAGTTTTTTAATATTAGCTTGCTCTACAGCAAGTAAAGTCAGTAGCACAAAACTAATGGTAAAAGTAACTAAAGAAAACAACCAAACTGGCTCTGTCGCAGGCCATAGCTGATTTTCAACACTACGATATAACAAAGTAAGAACAATGCCTTGCACTAAGGAAAGTACAAAAATAAAAGGTTTAGGTAGTTGATTATCCATATCTATCACCGAGGTTTTTCATCAGTGTGCGATAAATGTACCTGTTTTTCAATGATGATTACATTTTCAAGTAAAAGTCTTTACATAAAGCTATATACTCATCGCTATATTGAGCCCCTTGACCATGAATCGTTAAGCTGGTCAGCTCGCATTCTTGCATCTGATAAGCAAAGCACATTAAGCTCCTGCTCGGCGCTTTAGTGGCAGTAGTTTGTACTAAACAATGGCGCACTAAATACAAACCTTGTAATTGCGCTTGTGCAATAAACAACTGCGCCTCAGGGCAAGGTAAGATCACATTTAAAAAAGCATTTTGGTGACTAAGGTTTTTGAACGCAGTGATTAACTCACTAAAACTTAAGCTATCTGTATGACGTGCGGTATTACGAGCTAAGTCCTGCCCTTTTAAACTGGCATTAAAATACGGAGGGTTACTGATCACAACATCAAACTCAGTTGTGGTGGTTACTTGCTGAATAGCTTTTTGCATCAATTTAATATCGGGCCATGGGCTATTTGTAAAATTTTGCTGCGCATCAGCACATGCATTGGCATCAATTTCAACAGCATTAACCTGCATAGTTGGTTTGCGTTGCTTGCACATTAATGCCAACAACCCAGTACCTGTGCCAATATCAAGTAACCGCTGTGAAGTAGTTAAGTCAGCCCATGCACCGAGTAAAATTCCATCCGTCGAGACCTTCATCGCACTGCGCGTTTGCGCTACTTTAAATTGTTTAAACACAAAGCCTGACATTTTTTCACCTTTTCATTCACCAACTGGCGGATAGCGCGTATAATTACCAGCAATTGTCCTCTATTTTTGACACTCTATGCAATTTTCTGATTTTGATATTGATAACAAGATACTACAAGCCGTTGCTAAAATGGGTTACGAAACCCCAACTAGCATTCAACAACAAGCGATCCCTGAAGCGCTGCAAGGCCGTGATATTTTAGCCTCTGCACCAACCGGTACTGGTAAAACAGCGGCATTTTTGATCCCGGCGATTCAATACTTACTTGATTTCCCGCGTCGCGAGCCTGGTTTTGCCCGTGTTTTGATCATGACTCCAACGCGCGAGTTAGCTTATCAAATTCATGAACAGTGTGAACTACTTGCTAAAGGCACTAACCTTAAAATTGGTGTTGTTACTGGCGGTATTAACTACGGTACGCATAAAGAAATTTTTGAAAAAAATAACGATATATTAATCGCCACACCAGGGCGATTAATGGAATATTTAGAAACCGAAAACTTTCATGCCGAAAACGTCGAGATGCTTATTTTAGACGAAGCAGACCGCATGTTAGACATGGGCTTTCGTAAAGAAATGATGCGTATTTGCGAAGAAGCAAAAAATCGTCGTCAGTGCTTTTTATTCTCAGCCACTCTTGAAGGCGATAGCGTTGAACGATTTGCAGAGCAAATTTTAAAAGATCCAGCCCTATTAGAAGCTGAATCTTCACGTAAAGAAAAAGCTAAAATCCACCAATGGGTACACATTGCTGATGATTACAACCATAAATTAGCAATGTTGGTTGAAATACTAAACAGTGAAGACTTAAGCAAAGCTATTGTGTTTGTTAAAACCCGTGATCGCCTAGAAACATTAGTCGGCGAGCTGACCAATGCAGGGGTTCGCGCAGCCTGGTTACGTGGCGAGATGCCACAAGACAAACGCATGAAGGCAATGGAAAATTTCCACAGTGGCCGTACAAGAATATTAGTTGCGACTGATGTTGCCGCCCGCGGTATTGATGTGGCTGATATTAGTCATGTGATCAACTTTGATATGCCACGCACAGCAGACGTGTATGTTCACCGTATTGGCCGCACTGCTCGCGCAGGTAAGAAAGGCATTGCAATTTCGTTAGTAGAAGCCCATGACATTGCAGTATTAGCAAAAATTGAACGCTACATTGAGCTGCGCCTTAAACGCCGTGTTGTTAAAGGATTTGAGCCGCGTCATAAAGAAGCTAAAGCGCCAATCAAAAAACATAAAGATCCGGTAAAAATCAAAGCCCGTAAAAAGGCCAAAGCTAAAGCCAAGAAAAAGAAATAATTCATCTGCTTTAACGCCACATAAAAAGCCGAGACTTATCATAGTCTCGGCTTTTTACATTCAGTTTTACCTACTCGCAGTAAGTTATTAAACCCTCTCATAGCAGTCATGCAAATTAATTATCTTGTGCTCCCCATTTAGCTTGCTCATTACAAACTTGCAGCTACGACCATCACTTAACAAAAAATATATTGCATCGCTATAGCTGCACTAAACAGCAACTACAAATCTAAATTAGTTAGCTAATCGCCGTACTTTTTACTCAGTTGAATGTAAAAAATTCCAAAAACATTACCCGAACTTAAAATACCCCTTCAATTTCAATACGTTAAAGTTGGAATAAATATTGTAACAGTAAGCTTACTATTCACTAAACACATACAATAGATGTTATGAGGGAAATCATGGACCGCTTCAAATTAACTGTATCATTGGTATCACTTTGCTGTGTATTTTTACTCGCCTGCGCAACGCAAGTCAGTGCAGCCACTAGTACAATTATGATCAGCAGCGTTTCTCCTCAACCAACACTACAGCAGACTATAATTCATAAACTGCGTAGCAATCCAAACCTAAACCTCTCGCAACTGCGAGTACACGTTGATGGCAACAAAGTAGCCATTTATGGTCTAACCGAAACCGGCTTTGAACGCGCACTGGCACAAAAGTTTTTAGAAAACACCCAAGGTGTGGCAATTATTGAAAATAAAATGCAGGTGAGAGATTGAAGAGTTTAAAGCTGCTAGGCTAAAGATTAAAGAGTTAAAGCAACTGATTTTCTGGTGATTCAACTTAGGTTTACTTAAAACACAGAAAACGCAAATCTCCAGAACATGACTTACAAAGTAAAATCCCAGCTAAACGCATACTTATGGTTTAGCTGGGATTTATCTGTAATAAAATTAGAAATTGCGTATTTCTACCGTTGAATTATTAAACTCAAATTTATTAATTTTGCCGCATTGAGCAACATGATTAGTACTAGCATAAGGGGGGGTTGCTTGCGCGATATTGCCCTCCCAGCCCTGACCATTTTTAATAAACGCTTTTACCTCAAACCATCCATTAACCGCTTTGCTGCAATCCATATCAACATCAAGCAGCCAATAATGTTCACCCCAAATATTCAGTGGTGTAACACCAAAGCCATCATTAGCAACGGTTTTTTCTGCTCCCCAAGTTGCTGGCCAAATATTAGTTGTCCAATCGGTTGCGGTCCCTTGCGCCTCACTACTTTGGCCCGTTTCAATACCATACCAATCTAGGTAATTATCGTTTGCTTTCCAAGGACTGGTAGTGGCACTTTGCAAATTATTATGGCGAATTGGCATAGCACATTCAAAGTTGCTTGTTTGGCAGTTACGCCCAAGGTTTGTGTTTGCATAAACATGGTCAATTCCGCCGCGAATAAACATATCTTGGCCAGTTTGCGTTTGTGCGTTAATAAATATCACAGTTCGCTGCCAATCACTCTGAGGATCAGGGGTTGAGTTAGTGGTTAACTTGGCATTTTTATGAATAGCCATTGCATCCCACGCGGCTACATTTAAGTTTATAGTGCCATTTGCATTAACAGTAATAACTTCACCAGTACAACTTGTTGCATCATTAGTCAGCACTCCTTTTAGCACATTACAGTATTGCCCTGGAGCCATATCTGTTTGCACAGTAGTATTGAGTGTTGAGCCTTCTTTATTAATGGCAACATGACCTGAACTTCCTCTACCAAAGGCTATTTGATTATTAGTATTATCCCACCAATTGGTTGTTGCCCAGTTATCAGCCGTATTATTTCTAAAATCTACGCCACCTGCAATGTATGCCCAACGATGCTCACATTGCCAATTACTCGCAAAGCATTCTAAATTACCGTTGTTATGTACAGGTACGCTTGGGCCACCAGCATCTGTGTCACCATGATAGTCGTAACTAGACATTACTTTTGGATAACCATACGGGTAAGCCAACATAAATACGTTTGCTAAGTCGTACAAGCGGCCATCTTCAAAGGTAATTACATTACCGGCACCACCATGACCGCGTTGATTATCATGATTATCTACAAATACTACAGCTGATGCACTTGGCATAAACCCCCACCCTTCACCAAAATTACTTAACCATGCGAGCGAGCCATTTCTAAAGGTATTGCCAAGTTCAGTGCTGTATTTAAACTCCGTAACTAAACCTGACGCTAAATACTCAGAGGCACCAACAGCCTCGCCACCTTGATCAATTACTTCTTGAAAGACCACTGGCGAGCCATTCACTTTCGCCATTAAACTTTGAATATCACTGGCTGCAACATGTTTAGAGGCATCAAACCGAAACCCCTTAACACCAATGGCTTGTAATTCATTAATGTAAGCCGCTAATGTGTTTTGGACATACGTTGCAGCGGTATCTAAATCTGCTAGTCCAACTAACTCACAGTTTTGTACTCGGTAACGATCGTTGCCGTAGTCAGAGCCATTAATGGTGCAACTGGTGTGAAAGTCTTGTGGGCTATAAATTGGGTATTGTTTATTACCATAGGTATTACCAGCGGTACCTGTACCACTGCCTGCAGCCATATGATTGATTAAAGTATCTACATAAATATCAACGCCAGCGGCATTACAGCGATTAACCATATCAATAAACTGCTCGCGGTTACCGCCTCGGCTTTGCAATAGGTAACTGACAGGTTGATAACGCGTCCACCATTGGCTGCCTTGTATATGTTCATTAGGCGGCGATACCTGTACCGCAGCATAGCCTTTAGGTCCTAGGTATTGTTCACATTCGAGGGCTACATCTTGCCAGTTCCATTCAAATAGATGGACGAATGTTGTTGGTGTTGCATTTGCAATCGACGTAGCACTTAGGCCAATACTTAGCCCAATAGTGGTTACTATTTTTTTAATTTTCATTGTGTGTTCCGTTGTGTTGTCAAGTAATAGGTATTATTTATTTACAAAGAATTAACAGTAGAGGGATTCTCACAAAATGAAAATTGAATACGTATGCAATCAAAAATTCAAAAACACCATCGATTATGGATGCTTAGCACAAATGCAGTGGCACGAGTGTATCGCTAACTTATTCTTTGTGTGTGTTGGAGTGTTTATTAACGGGCAGTACAGAGCAGTAAAAACTAGTATACGGTTTTTATCTTTATTACGAAATCTTGAAGTTTGGGGTTAGCTTTTTCAGACTGCAGTTTGCTCTACAAAGTGATTATTTATGTTGCGCGTTTTTGCGATTTTGGCATTCATTAAGAACCTGCAGCTTTTGTGCAGGGCTTGCACTGTGCCACGCGAGAATTTCATCAAGGGTTCTAAAGCAACCGATACAGGTATCGTTTTTATCCAAACAACAATGCCGAATACATGGGCTACTTGGTTCTTCATTGCTCACTTTAATGTTATTCATTAATTTTACCTTCGACTTTACTTATTAGACACTAGCCTTAGTTTTAGCTCGTGTCTAATAAGTGCAGTAGATAATCGGCTAGCGATAACTAAACTATGACCACTGCCTTTTACTTGTTTTGATGCTTCGCCATAAATGCTGTCTATCAGTAGAAAACTTAATACTGGTAAATATGCGCCAATAAACAACTGTATTACCAGCTGTAAATTTGTGTAAATTAGCACTATCAACAGGTAAATATTACCTGTTGATAGAACCATTTATTGTTCTGAGTGCTGGCGCTTTTCAGTGATCATCGCATCGAGTTTTTCACCGCCTTTAATACCAAAATCAAGGGTGCGAATTGGGAATGGAATACTAATATCAGCGTCACTTAGCGCTTGTTTGACTGCCACAATTGCTTTATGGCGTACGGTCATAAAGTCTGCCTCGCCGGGGTATTTTATCCAAAACCACACCAGTAAGTTGACACTACTGTCGCCAAAACCTTCAGCATAAACAGCGGTTTCGTCTTGTTTAATTACAAAATCAAATTCATTGATTTTTTTAACTATCACCTCAGCTGCCAGCTCTGGGTCATCACCATATGAAATGCCCACCGGCACTTCAATGCGGCGTACACCTAAGGTACTGTAATTACGTAATACATTACGAAAAAGTATTTTGTTAGGCACTAAAATCAGTTGCCCATAAAAGTTTTCGATAAGCGTGTTACGCAAATTTATTGAGCGCACATTGCCAAACACATCATCGGTTTTTATAACATCGCCTGTTTTAAAGGGTTTGCGAATACCCATAGCAATACCAGCTATTAGGTTCTCGGTCATATCTTGAAAGGCAAAACCAATTGCTAAACCAACAATCCCAGCACCAGCCAGTAATGACGTTACAGTGCCTTTTAGCCCTATAAAATCGAGGGCAACAAATAACCCAACACACAGTACTATCATCTTGAATATCGATGCCATTAAGTCTGCAATTTGTTGGGAGTCTAACGAGCGGCGTAAAACATTGCGCATCATCGAACCTAAAAAACGCGCGAGAATTGAGAAAACAATGGCGATGATCACCGCCACTATAAAATTAGGTATATGACTTATTACGACATCAAACCAGCCACCGAGTTTTTCTTCAATAAGTTTTTCGGCATCGCTGATAGAAGGTATTTTTAGCATTGCTTAACCTTGATTATTTTATAAATAGTGTCAGGTTATTGCAAAATAAGCGCCAAAACTAAAAAGCCATGCATTGCATGGCTTTTAAACAGATTAATAACTAGTTTTGTTCATCTCTTAGAAATACTGGCTCCAGCTCTTTTTGGGTCGCTTCGCTACTGTAGTAGTAACCATCAACAGTAAACTTTTTTAAATCGCTTAACTGGGTAACTTTATTCTCAATAATGTAGCGAGCCATCAAGCCACGAGCTTTTTTAGCATAAAAGCTGATAATTTTATATTGGCCGTTTTTACAGTCTTTAAAGTGTGGAGTAATGATTTGCGCGTTTAAGGCTTTTTTATCAACCGCTTTAAAATACTCGTTTGATGCTAAATTTACTAGATATTGGCTATCTTGCTCAGCGAGTACGCTATTTAGTTTATCAGCAATAATACTGCCCCAAAATTCATAGAGGTTTTTACCACGGCTGTTATCAAGCTTAGTGCCCATTTCTAAGCGATACGCTTGCATTAAATCAAGTGGTTTTAATAACCCGTAAAGGCCTGACAAAATACGTAGGTGACTTTGCGCGTAATCAAGTTGCCCGGCAGTTAAGCTGTTTGCATCTAAACCACCATATACATCGCCATTAAAAGCCATCACGGCTTGTTTAGCGTTGTCGGTAGTAAACGGTTGCGACCACTCACTAAAGCGCGCAGCATTAAGGCCTGCAAGCTTATCGCTAATTTTCATTAAACTGCCAATTTGTGCCGGCGTTAATTCGCGGCACACCTTCATCAACTCTTCGCTGTGCTCAAGTAACTCAGGTTGCGTGAATTTATCAGTGCTTGCTTGGCTCTCGAAATCTAAATTTTTTGCAGGTGAAATAACAGTGATCATAGTTAGCTATTGACTTGGAAATTATTTAATGTCAATTTCAACATTAAATGAAACGAAAAGCACGTTTTGTTTATATCAATTAGTTAGAATTGATTGGTATGATACCTACCTTATTCGCACAGCAAATTATGCTATGCACCTTCGTTCTTCACTGATACGGACATAAGACCTATTAAGCGCTGTCACAGTGCTGCAGTATAAGGTAGTTACAGTAGATTTTCTTTTAACTTGCTTGGAATGAGGAAAGCAAATGACTTCAGCTCTACAAAGGCTCAAACAACATTCATCTATCGTGGCCGACACTGGTGATATTGAAGCGATTAAAAAACACCAACCGGAAGATGCAACAACTAACCCTTCATTGCTATTAAAAGCCAGTGAAATTGAAGCCTATAAGCCGTATTTAGATAAAGCGTGGAGTTATGCTAAAGAAACCGAGCAAGACGCTGCTAAACAATTAGAACTAGCCTGTGACTACTTTGCTGTATTACTAGGTAAAGAGATCAGTGACATTGTGCCGGGTTATATTTCAACAGAAGTTGATGCGCGTTTATCATTTGATACTCAAGCAACAATTGCTAAAGCACACACATTACTAAGCCTTTATGAAAAAGAAGGTGTGAGCAAAGATAAAATCTTAATCAAAGTTGCCTCAACGTGGGAAGGTATTAAAGCCGCAGAGCAACTTGAAAAAGAAGGTACTAAGTGTAACTTAACGCTGCTATTTAGTGATGCTCAAGCCCGTGCTTGTGCAGATGCTAACGTATTTTTGATTTCACCATTTGTTGGCCGTATTTTAGATTGGCACGTTGCTAACGGCTTAGAAAAACCAACCGATCCATTACAAGATCCAGGCGTGCAATCAGTACGCAGTATTTTTGAATTTTATAAGCGCCATGATTATAAAACGGTTGTTATGGGCGCAAGTTTCCGTAACACCGGTGAAATCATCGCACTAACTGGTTGCGATAAACTAACCATCAGTCCTAACCTTTTAGAAGAGCTAGGCAACCTTGAAGGTGCACAGGAGTATTTACTTGAAAGTGATATTGCTAAAGAGCCTAAACCTGCACCACTAACTGAAGCTCAGTTCCGTTGGTTACATAATCAAGATGCCATGGCGACAGAAAAACTAGCTGAAGGTATTCGTTCTTTTGCTGATGCACAAGAGCAACTAGAAGCGCGTTTTAAAGCAATGTAATCGCTTTTATCGTTTAAATTAAACGTCGCATTTGCGGCGTTTTTTTATGCCTGAAAATAATCTCTATTCATTAATTTATCACTTACCTGTAACATAAATGTCACTTTTTTATTCTATTTTAGTGTGGCCTGTGGTATAGGTATTTTCGAGGTTCAAAAAATTCAATAGGAGAAGTTCATGGATAGCCTAGACGATATTTTAGAGATATTAGAAGGTCCTGATACAACAAGAAAGACCTCTCAGAAAAATAAAAAGAGAAAATGGCGCGAAATCGAAGCTTTAAAAGACAAGCAACGTTTACGTAAAGAACTACAGGAACTAGACTTTTTTACAGACAATATTGCGATTGATGAATTAGATTTTTAATTTCGCAATAGCTACTAACCAACTAAAAGGCCCTTACCGATAAAGTAAGGGCCTTTGTTTTTATCAGTTAACGTATATTCTGCGCGGGATAAACTCGCACCTACAATTCCTAAACTTGCCAATCGATCGCTGTTTGCCCTTGCTGTGTTAATAACTGATTGGTAGCGGAAAAATGCTGGCAACCAAAGAAGCCACGATGCGCAGACAACGGCGATGGGTGCGGGCCATTTAAAATATGGTGACGCGTACTATCAATGCCTTTACCTTTCTTTTGTGCGTGAGCACCCCATAAAATAAATACCACACCTTCACAGTGTTGATTAATATGGGCAATAACCTTATCGGTAAACTGCTCCCAACCTAAGTGTTTATGGGAATGGGCTTGGCCTTGCTCAACAGTCAGTACGGTATTAAGTAAAAACACCCCTTGCTCTGCCCAGCGTTGTAAATAACCGTGCGTAGGCACGCGAAAACCATCGATATCTGTAGCCAGCTCTTTATAGATATTTTTTAATGAGGGAGGAAGTTTACCAACCTCTGGTAATACCGAAAAACACAAACCATGTGCTTGTCCTTCGCCGTGGTAAGGATCTTGTCCTAAAATAACCACTTTTATATTACTTAACGGTGTTGCATCAAATGCACTAAATACATACTGCTCTGGCGGATATACAGCAATACCTTCGCTGCGCTTTTGAGCGACTGTATCCAACGTCTGCTGCATATAAGTTTTTGCACATTCGGTTTTTAAAAAGTCTTGCCAATCACTCATTGTGGCTCCTTAATTGCAACGCGTGAATCATCTATTTTAGTACACATATCAGCAAGACCATCCAACATACGCGTGGTAAAGCGGTGTAGTAAATCAGCATTGACGCTAATAAACTGGTGGTGCTTTACCGCGGGTACTTCGGGCCATTGTGTCCAATCAATCACAGTTTGCTGCGCTTGTGACTTTTCATTAGGCAATATAATGATCTCTGGTTTTGCCACGATCACATTTTCAATACTTATCAGAGGGTAATCAGTTCGGCTACTAGCAAATACATTACGACCTTGGCAAATTTCGATTAACTGATTGATCCAGGTATTTTTACCCACCGTCATCATCGGTTCTGCCCATAGCTGGTAAAATACCGCGACCTTACTTTTACCTTGCTGCTTGGCTTTGATTACAGCAATTTTCTGCTCAAATTCAAGTGCGGCTTGCTCGGCTGATTGCTCATGTCCAGTAAGCTCACCTAAACGGCGCAGTTCATTGGGCACTTTATCTACTTCACTCGCGTCACTGTAAATTATATCAATGCCAAAACTTTTAATACGTGCTAAATCCTCAGCTTTGCTACCCGTTTTCCATGCTAAAACTAAATCAGGTTTGAGGGCCAGTAGCTTTTCTATTTGAATACCTTGGTGACCACCGATACGTGGGATATCATTGGCCGCAGCAGGAAAATCAGCATATTCCACGGTTCCCACGATTTGCTCACCAGCGCCGATGGTATAGAGGTTTTCAACAATATGCGGGGCCAAGGCGATAATTCTTAATTGCTGCTTGTTAGGATCAGCCACGAGCTTAAAGCAGCACAGAGCCAGCGATAAAACGAGTACAAGCCTAAGCGTAGCCATTAATAATCAAATCCTATTTGCGCTTTAACACCAGCATCAAATGCATGCTTAACATTGCGCACTTCACTAACAGTATCAGCTAAGTCAGTTAACTTGCGGTGCGCACCACGGCCAGTAATAATTAAAGATTGCATTGGCGGACGATTAGCGATCACTTCGAGTGCTTCGTCTAAATCAATGTAGCCGTAGGTGATCATATAAGTAATTTCATCAAGTAATACTAAATTAATTGATTCGTCAGCCAACATACGTTTTGCTTCTTGCCAAGTCGCTTGCGCCGCTGCGGTATCTGATTCTTTATTTTGCGTCTCCCAGGTAAAACCTGTGTTCATAATGGCAAATTCAACCCCTGCGCCTTGCAATACATTACGCTCACCACACGGCCAAGTACCTTTAATAAACTGGCACACAGCAGCTTTCATGCCATGGCCTACACAACGTGTTACCGTGCCAAACCCTGAGGTTGATTTACCTTTACCATTACCAGTGATCACCTGAAAAACGCCTTTCTCAGTTTGTGCTGCGGCTATACGCTCATCAACTTTATCTTTTACTTTTTGTTGGCGTTGTTGGTGCTTGTCGTTATGTGTGTCGCTCATGATTAACTCCTTCCCAGTTTTGGTAAATTTGCGTTATTTTGTCTAAATCTAAATGTTCTTTACACATCGTGGCTAAGCGCGTTAATTGCTGCTCGCGATGTGTGTCTATATCTATTAATTGGGTAATACCACTATTTGGCAATACCCAATCCAGTATTAGTTGCGTAGCTGCACTGCTATCAAATAAGCCATGTAAGTAAGTACCTGCTATACAATCATCATCTGATATAAAACCATCTTGCACAACATGCTGTGGATGCTGAGTAAATTGTAAAAAAGGCTTTTTAAATGCTGGGCCTGCGCTACAACCAGCGTGTATTTCATAGCCTGCGACTTTTGCCTGTTGACCGCCAAGATGGATCACACCGGCAGCTTGAGTTAGTACTTTATGCTGCCCTAAATGAGTGGCAAAATCAGCGAGCCCTAAAGCTTTACAGTGTGTTTTACTTGATTCCACACCCTCAGGGTCATAAATATCTGTGCCGAGCATTTGCAAACCTCCGCAAATACCTAATAACTTACCGCCATAACGCAAGTGACGCTGAATCTGCTCGCCCCAGCCTTCATTGTTTAAAAAGGCTAAATCATTAATAACATTTTTACTGCCAGGAATGATGATCAGATCAACGTGTGGAATTACTTGAGTATGGCGAATGTAATTAATGTCAATTTGCGGGTTTAAACGCAGCGCATCAAAATCAGTGTGGTTACTAATATGAGGAAGTAGCAATACTGCGATTTTTATTTTTGCTTGGCTTACTTGATTATCTATCGCTACCGCGTCTTCAGCATCGAGGGCGAGATCATGTAAATGCGGCAACACCCCTAAAACTGGTTTACCGGTGTACTCCTCAAGCCAATCAAGGCCACCTTGCAATAAGCCTATATCGCCACGAAAACGGTTGATCACAAAGCCTTTTACTCGTGCTTGTTCTGACTCGCTTAATAGCGCAAGAGTACCGACCAAATGCGCAAACACACCGCCTTTATCTATATCTGCAATAATGATCACGGGGCAATCAACCGCTTCGGCGTAACCCATATTAGCAATATCACCCGCACGTAGATTAATTTCAGCCGGGCTGCCCGCCCCTTCAACTACCAGTAGCTCAAACTCTTCGCTTAAACGCTGTTGCGAAGCCAGTACCGCATCCATCGCGACTTTTTTATAATCATGATAAGCACCTGCTTCCATATTACTAATGGCTTTACCGTGAATTATCACTTGAGCGCCAGTATCACTATTGGGCTTGAGTAAAATGGGGTTAAAATCAACCCGTGGCGCCACTTTAGCTGCAATCGCCTGTAGTGCTTGCGCACGACCTATTTCGCCGCCATCTTCTGTTACAGCGCTGTTTAAGGCCATATTTTGTGGTTTGAATGGAGCAACTTTGATCCCGCGTTCAACAAATACCCGGCACAATGCTGCAACTAAAGTACTTTTCCCTGCATCAGAAGTCGTACCTTGTACCATTAATGTTTTCATCATGACTGCCCTTTCAGTGTTAAGGCAAGACCTGCCATTATAAATTCAACTCGCGCAGCTTTTGCGGCAATGGCTTGATGTAACCAGCCTGATTCATCTACAAACCGGCGGCTTAGCTCGCCCAGAGGCACAATACCGTGGCCAACTTCGTTACTGACAAAAATCACTTGCCCCGGTAAATTTTCAAGGGTATTTAGTAGTGCTGATTTCTGTTCATCCCAACAATCACTTGTGGCGTGACATAAACAGTTACTTAACCATAAGGTTAAGCAATCAACTAAAATACAGTTATCTTTGCTGCTGTGTGTTTGTAACGCTTCAGCCAATGCAATTGGCTCCTCAACTAACGGCCAATCTATAGGGCGCTGTTGTTGATGATGGACTATACGATCTTGCATTTCAGTATCGTGGGCTTGCGCCGTTGCGAGGTAAATAACGCTTTTATTGCTTTGCTGTGCAAGCTGTTCAGCAAAGCGGCTTTTTCCACTGCGTGCGCCGCCTAAAATAAATGTGTGGTTAGCGTTCATAATACACTCACGAAAGTCAAGTAAATGGCAATTTCACTTAGCTGCTGCGCCGCACCTAAACAATCGCCAGTGTAACCACCTAACTGCTGTTTAAACCAGCGGATCAAAATGACTCTTAGGATCAGTAATACTGCGATAAGAATGAATACGGTTTGCCATAACAATACACCAACAGCAATCAAGCTAACCAGTAAAGTAGCGGCGGTTACAAGTAACATAACTAAACTAGTGACCGATAGGTGCATAGCAAGCGGCTTTACTTTTGAAGTCGCATCCTCACTTACATACTCCATCCCCATAATTAAACTGGTTGCCACTACTCGGCTTACACATTGCCCGATAACAATTGCACTCAATACAGTAATCAATGACTCACTAAGAAAGAGTAGGCTTTGAAATTTAACCAGCAGCATAATAAATAATGCCGCTGCACCATAAGTACCAAGACGACTGTCTTTCATAATGGCAAGCTTTTGCGACACCTGCCAACCACCGCCAAAACCATCCCATACATCGGCCCAGCCATCTTCATGAAATGCGCCTGTTAATAACAACCCGACCGCCATCATTAGTAATACACTTATTGATGCTGGTAACAGTAATTGAAAAACGCCGTAGCTGAGTGCTAATAATCCACCAAGCAGTAAACCCACTAAAGCAAAATAGCGACTTGCTTGATTTAAATGAGCACCGCTTACATTAAAGCGCAACTGCACCGGTAGCCGGGTTAAAAAGCTAATTGCTAATAACAGTAACTGCCATTGCGTTACTTTATTTGCCTCTGGGTTAGGCATTAACTGACAACCTGCTTAACACCAGCATCAGCAAAACTAGCCATCTGATTATAAAAACCAAGTGCGGCTTGCAATAATGGTAAACTTAACGCAGCGCCAGTGCCTTCACCCAAGCGTAAATCAAGTTGCAGCAGTGGCTTAACATCGAGTGCGTTTAACATCAGTCGATGGCCTTGCTCATTTGAGCAATGTGCAAAAATTAAATAATCTTTCACTGCTGGGTTAATATTAATTGCGGCCATTGCCGCAGCACTACAAATAAAGCCATCAACTACTACAGCCATGCCTTGCTCAGCCGCAGCCAACATAGCTCCCGTAATATGCACAATTTCAAAGCCACCTAACGCTGCAAGTAGTGAAATAGGATCTGCTAAATGTAACTGATGCAATACCAGCGCTTGATCTACAACTGTTATTTTACGCGTAACAATATCATCACTAACACCCGTGCCTTTGCCAACACACTGCTGTGCAGGTAAATTCAGCATAGCTGCCATAATCGCTGCTGCACTGGTGGTATTACCTATGCCCATTTCGCCAAAGGCAATTGTATTACAACCACTATGACTGAGCTGCTGCACCAGCTGTTTAGCATTATTAAAGCCTTGCTGTACCTGCGCGGTATTCATTGCCATGTCTGTATTAAGTGGCTTTGTTATACTTCCTAGACGGCAATTATGGACACTTGGCGCTGTGACTGGATGCAAAATACCACAATCAATCACTTCTAATTGCCAACCTAACTGTTGGCAAAAGACATTAATAGCGGCACCACCGCTGACAAAATTAGCTACCATTTGTGAAGTGACATCACTGGGCGCTATCGATACCCCTTGTGCAGCAACACCATGATCTCCTGCAAATACCAGCAAAGTAGGCTTCTTGATTGTAGGTGCAAAGGTTTTAAAAGCATCTTCGCTTGCCACTTTTTGGCTAAACAAAGTAACCAGTTGTATTGCACATTGTTCTAACTGTCCAAGTGCACCAAGCGGTTTAGTTTTTTGGTTAATCTTATCAATGATGAGGTGACCAAATTGATTAGTTACTGTGGGTATATTAAACATCTGACTAACTCTCTCGCTTGCGAAAATAAAGTAACGATAAAAAGAAACTACTGCCTATTGCAGAAGTAATAACACCGATTGGCAATTCTTGATTTGCAAGTAAAACACGCGATAGCACATCAACCCACACCATAAATATACCGCCAACTAAAGCCGTCATGATCAAACCAGTAATAGTGCCTTGCGACACAAAAAACCGTACTATATGCGGGATCATCAAACCAACAAAACCAATACCACCACACATCGCCACTAACACTGCAGTGATCAATGAGCTCAATACCAACATTAATAACCGAAACCGCTGTACCGGTATTCCTAAAGTTGCAGCACTTTCATCACCTAGTAACATTGCATTTAGTTGCCGACGAAAACCCATCATCAGCCCGGTGCAACTAATAATAACTAAAGCGGGTAACCATAACGTTGACCATTGTGCGCGAGCAAAGCTGCCTAGCGTCCAAAATAAAATAGCCGTGATCGCCTGTGGATCACTAAAATACAAAAGTAAGCTGGTAAAGGCACTGAATAAAAAGGATAAAGCGACCCCAGCCAAGAGCATGCTTTCAACTTGTCCGCGACCTGCTCGTCCGGCAATAAAAACCAGTAATAACATAGTCAATAAACTACCAACAAATGCCGCGGCCGACATTGTTATTCCCGCGCTGACTCCTGTTAGTGTCATAAAACATACCACACCAAATGAGGCTCCCGATGAAATACCAAATAAGTAAGGGTCGGCTAACGGGTTACGGGTTACGGTTTGTAAAATTAAACCAGCAATAGCTAAACCAGAGCCAGCTAAAAACGCCAACAATGTTCGTGGCATTCGCAGTTGCCATATGATCCGCGCTATAAAGGAGTCATCTCCCTGACCTATAATACTGTGGTATACATCAATGAATTTACTGGTCGCAGCACCAAAGCTAAGTGCTATAAAAATGCTCGACAAGGCAAAGAATAACGCCACGCTGACTGCAAAATAATTATTTTTTTGCATCAACGCCACCACCTTGATAACCGTAAAAATAGGTAATACGCGGAATGACCTTATTTAATTGTTTACTCTGTGGATGCGCCGAGACTTCGGCACAGACACCAAATACTTCGCTAAGCATTTCTTCCGTGATGACGTATTCTGGGCTACCCGTTGCAACTAACTTACCTTGCTTTATCACCAGTAGTTCATCACACATACTTGCTGCAAGATTAAGATCATGGAACGACGCTAATACCGTTACATTTAGCGATTTAGCCAACTCCATTAATTGAATTTGATATTTAATATCTAAGTGGCTGGTAGGCTCGTCCATAATTAATAATTGAGGGCTTTGTACAATTGAACGTGCTATCAATGCGCGTTGCTTCTCGCCACCGGAAAGGGAATCAAACGATTGCTGTAAATGATGGCTCAAGCCAACTTGCTCAATCGCCTGAAAAATAATTTGTTGATCATTTTTAGTTGTCGAACTAAATAAGCTTTTATGCGGCGTAAGGCCAAGACTCACTACATCAAAAAGCGATAGATTAAATTGCGAAGGTGTTTCTTGCAGCACCACAGCAACCTGCTTGGCATATTCATCCGCACTTAGCTGCCAAATATTTTTCCCTGCAAATATAACCTCACCGCACACTGGTTTAGTGTAACGGTATAAACAACGCAATAAACTTGATTTACCTGCGCCATTAGGCCCTAACAAACCGATAAACTGGCCTGGTTTTATTGCAAAATTAATATCGTGCAAAATGGCGGTATTTGCCACCGACCACGATAAATTAGCTACTTCAAGTAAAGGGGGATCAATTACTGCTGGTATTTGCAATGTGTTATCTCTCTAGCAATAGCTAAACCCAATACACTACAAACCATTATGATCATGGTGATAATAGAAGAGTTAGCCCGCTCAATAGGTAATAAATTAACGTATTTTGTATCTGACTTATCGCGCTTGCGACTTACAGTTGCGGGAACAGTTGAGGAGTTACACCCCATTCCAAAATACATAAGGCTCTATTATGGGCGGGTGAGTAAATATTTCAATTAATATCTTTCTAGACGGCTAAAAATAGTATTTTAAAACACAATTCTTGGCCATGCTTTATCGCTATCATCTATGTAAATATCAATACAAATGAGCTTCCCATAACCGATTGAAAATATGTTTTGCTGATTCGACTCTTTTGGTAACCGACAAATAATACCTAATAGTTGCTTGATCACTCCGGCATGCGTTAAAACTAATTGTGCTTGAGTACGATTACTTGCAATATCAATTAGTAACGTTTGCCACCACGTTGCTATTCGCTGATAAAAATCCCTCATACTTTCGCCATGAGGGGGGGTTACTTGCCAAGGGCTTTGCCAGAAATCGCCAATACTAGGAGAGTCCGTCTGTTGCCACAAATCATCATATTTACAGCCATCCCAATCACCAAAATTAAACTCTCGGAGCTGATCGGTCAGAAAAAGTGGTATTTGCTGGGCATGGCTAAAAGATCTGGCAAATTCGCTACAACGTTTCAAAGTCGAACTTTGTACAAGCTCAATATTAGTTAGCTCACTGCACGCTTGATGTAATTGCGCACGGCCAAGTTCACTGAGTAAAAAATCTGTCTGTCCGGCCAAGACTCCTTGCTCAATCAATTCGCCATGGCGTAATAAGTAAACGCGACTAGAAAATGGCGGCATAAAACCCTCTTACATTAAAGAAAAGTACTTTTAACTATAGCATAATGGTCATCCTAAACGGATTAAGCGCACATCAAAATGTAGAACGGCATTAGCTCCTATTTTTCCACCATTCCCCTTGCGTCCCCACGCCAGCTCTGCAGGAATTACAAATTCATAGCGAGAACCAACCGACATCAATAAAATACCTTCTCGTAATCCTTCGATTGCCTCATCTAAGGTAAATACTTCAGGCATTCCAGCTTTATAACTATCAGCTATTACGCTGCCATCAGCAAGCATAATACGCTGATTGATGACCACGGTATCTGTGTCAGTTACTCGCTCACCAGAGATCTCATCTATTACTTTATACATCAAACCAGAAGCACACAGTTGAGTATCAGCATGATTACTAAATTTAACTATGAAGCTTTCACTGTTTTTACGATTGAGTCCTGATGAACCTTTTGATTTAGTTGTTTTTTTACGTGCCATGAAGCCCCACTATTTGTATGATAAATATAATGATTTTATCGCATAGGTAGAGGCCTAAACGCAAGTTTTATAGTGAGTTTGCGAGTTTTTCAAAACAATAAAATGATCTTATACCAATCTGCCAAATTATGTGATCTAATTAGCACACTGATACTTATCTACTTTTACTAAATTGAACTTAGAAAAATCCAAGCAACTTTTAGCTTTATCACGTAAAGAGCCTAATGCGAGA
>NZ_JACJEY010000063.1:0-24271 GCF_014164295.1 Pseudoalteromonas sp. SG43-7 | reverse complement strand
CTTACAGCTTACAGCTTACAGCTTACAGCTTACAGCTTACAGCTTTTATATAACCGACCCAAGTTGGAAAATAGGTAAGTACATAGCAATGATCAAACCACCAACTAACACGCCGAGTACCGCCATAATAAGCGGCTCTAATAAGCTCGATAGGCCATCTACTGCATCATCAACTTCTTGCTCATAAATAGTGGCGACTTTTGCCAGCATGCCATCCAAAGAGCCTGACTCTTCACCTATGGCGACCATTTGTATCACCATATCGGGGAATATTTTTGAGTTGCGCATCGCCCAGTTCATTTGATTACCCGAGCTTACTTCAGCTTTGATATCTAAAATAGCATAACGATAAACCGCGTTACCTGAAGCCCCAGCAGCTGAGTCCAGCGCATCAACCAGCGGTACACCTGCCGCAAAGGTGGTCGAAAGCGTACGGGCATAACGCGCCACTGCAGCTTTGTTTAAAATCATACCAATTACGGGTAATTTTAAAATAGCACGGTCGTTGGCATCGCGTAGTTTTTTGCTTTTTAGTAGCGCTTCTTTATAAGCATAACCAAAGCCAACAAGGGCAATTAACATCATCCACCAGTACTCTTGCATAAACTCAGATATACCAATCACCATTAAGGTAAAAGCAGGGAGTTCTGCACCAAAGCCGGCAAAAATATCTTGGAATTGCGGCACTACGAATATAAGTAGGATTGAGGTTACAATTAAAGCCACTACCAATACTGCAATGGGATAAAACATGGCTTTTTTAATTTTTGACTTTAGCGCTTCGGATTTTTCTTTATAAAGGGCAACACGGTCGAATATTTTATCCAGTGCACCAGATTGCTCACCAGAGGCGACTAAATCACAATACAAATCATCAAAATAACGAGGGTGTTTACGCAGTGCATTGGAAAGCGTACCACCGGCTTTGACCTCATCACCAATGGTTTCCATTAGTTTGCTAACACTTTTATTTGTAGCGCCGGTACCTATCATTTCGATTGATTGAATAAGTGGTACGCCCGCCATTAGCATAGTGGCAATTTGCCGCGTAACTAAAGCAATATCTTTTGGCTTAATAGCCTGCATACGCATGCCGAACAAAGGTTTGGCTTTACGCTTTACTTTTGAGGGGGTGATACCTTGTTTACGAAGTTGCGCTTTAACTAAGGCAATACTTGCGCCAGTCATTTCGCCTTCAAGGCGTTTACCTCGAGCGCTAACGCCAACCCATTGAAAGGTATCTAAAGATTTTGTATCGGATTGTTTTGACATTCGTTAGGCTCTTTGCAGTTTTAATAAAAAAGGTAGCTGAACAAGCTACCTTAATTTATAAATACTAATTATGGATTAACCACCGCCAGTTGAAGCAGGAGAAGCAGGAACTGTACAAGAACTTGGTAACCAACTTGCTTTTGCTGGACTAGTAACAGCACCAGTACAAACCCATTCTGAAATAGTGAAGCCTGTAGTGAAATCTGTTGCAACAGCTGCCTTTCCTGCAGATGTTTGAGGAGTTAAGATTATTGATAAGCCATTCATGTCGTCTCGGCCCGCAGCTGTAATAACCCCCGCAGCAGTAACTGTTAAAGTGTTTACATACTTTGTTTGAGTAAAGCCAGTGTCGCAATCATCCGGCGACTGTCCTACTTGTGCTTTCTCTGATGCACAAGTTCTAGCTGTGCTAGCCGCTAGCATTAATTCAGTCCCTTTAGCTCGAGCTGTATAATCTTGATACGCAGGCAAGGCTACTGCTGCCAAGATACCGATGATTGCAACTACAATCATTAATTCAATTAGGGTAAAACCCTTTTGACTTTGTTGTGTCATTTTTTCCATGTTCCTCTCCTAAAGGATAGTGTTTTTTGTAAGCTAAATTCATTATGTTAGTAAAGTGTGTAATCACGTTAGCTATTGTAACTGCTTTATCTTACGGTTTTTTTAAAATCGTTAAATTACTAATACCTAACCCAGTGCCTAGCTAAATAATGCTGGATAGGTTTTAGCAACTATTAAAATTACTCTGTTAGATCTACTTTAGCACTAAAACAGCTGATTGAAAGCGGCTTTAACTGCATTTCATCGAATTTTAAAAACTTTCTTCACCCACTACTTGGTATTAATGTTGTTTATTTAACTCACAGCTTTCATCAAAGTAGCCGTGCGGTGTAAAACAATACCCGTAAGTAGTTCTTTAGAATTGGTTGAAAGTTATTTAATTCACCCTTGAGGCTTACATTAGCACTATTTCGTATTATATAAAGCACTAAAATTAACAATTTGTTACAGTGTAAGCCTTTCGGCGTATTTAATGCTTTTTTAATCAGTTTGTCAACGCATTAGGGAAACATAATATTTGTTATTTAGTTTGATTATTACTCAAAGCGCATTGACAAATCGATTGACTGTAAATTTTTTGTAAGTGCCCCGCTGGATATAAAATCGACCCCAGCCTGTGAGTAGGTGCGCAGTGTTTCTAGGGTCATATTACCCGAGACTTCTAATTTAGCGCGCTTATCGGTCAGTACCACTGCTTGTTGAATTTGCTCAACGCTAAAGTTATCCAGCATTATAATATCAGCACCGGCTGTAATGGCTTGATCTAGCTCAATAAGTGATTCGACTTCTACTTCTACTGGTTTAGTTGGATGATTAAGTTTTGCTTGCGCTACGGCTTTATCGATGCCACCACAGGCGGCAATGTGGTTTTCTTTAATTAAAAACGCATCAAATAAGCCAATGCGATGATTTGCGCCACCGCCACATTTGACCGCGTACTTTTGTAATGCCCGGAGGCCCGGAATGGTTTTACGGGTATCGAGTAGTTGGGTGTTGGTGCCACTGAGTTCTTTTACATAATGCGCTGTGGTGGTGGCTGTACCTGACAAGGTTTGTACAAAATTAAGTGCGGTACGTTCGGCTGTTAAAATAGCGCGGGCAGAACCTATTGCTGTAAATAAGGTATCGTTAGCTTTAACTGTATCACCATCATTTACCAATACATTAACTGCTACACTCGGATCAACTTGTTTGAATACTTCTAAGATAATGTCTTTTCCGCAAAACACGCAATCTTCACGGGTGATCACTTTGGCATTAGCGTGCTGCGCCGCTGGAATTAATTGCGCGGTGATGTCGCCTTGTTCGGCTGTTTGGTAATTTAAATCTTCATCAAGGGCAAGTTTAACCAATTGGCTTAAAAGGCTGTGTGGGATAGACATTATAAAAGCTCATTATAATTAAGAAATTGCGCAAATTTTACATGGTTTGAAAGTGAAAGAGAAGGCTGAAGCTATAAGTTTGATTAGGTTCTAGAGAGTGAGGTTCTAGGTTTTAGGAAGTGACTAGATGCTAGGGCATATTCGAAGCACGTTGCTCGAAGTCCGTGGCATTTGTTCTTCTCATTCACTTCTCTTTGTGCAAAAGTCTTTTAGTGATTTATTCACCACAGAGATCATCGAGCTCACAGAGGAAAAACCAATAGGTAATAGTGATTAACTTTACTTTTGTCTTCTCGGTGTAGCAAAGCGCCTCGGTGGGTTCGGTGGTGAAATAGTGTGTCTGTATAAATGTAAAAACAGTCGCGAGGTAAACTCGCTGCTACCAATGCGTAGATGCGGGTTTACCCCGCGCAATTAAAATTTATTCACAAAGAGGACAAGAGACGCTGCGCTTTTGAGGAAAATAGGAACTAGGTTCTAGGGAAGTGACTAGCTGCTAAGTGAACTTACAGCCGGCAGCTCGTTACCCGTAGCCCGTGGCTTTCTGTTCTCGGTGGTGAAATTGGTTTGTCTATGTAAGTGTAGAAACAATCGCGAGGTAAACTCGCTGCTACCGGCGCAAAACAATGAAAGTGCTTTGCTGTTATTCTACTTGGAAATCTATTAGCATCTGACTATGCATTTATTTACAGGCCATTATGAATATAAACTATGAAAATAAACTCTTTTGGTGTCGTTAGTACCGCTATCCAGCGACCAAGTACGCATTTTGATGAGCGCCCACTAGGTGAGGAAATATCTTTATTAGTGATTCATAATATTTCCTTGCCAGCAGGGCAGTTTGCCACGCCGTTTGTGGATGATTTGTTTATGGGATGTATTGATTGCCAAGCACACCCTAGCTTTGCTGATTTAAAGGGGTTGAGAGTTTCAGCACATTGTTTTATTAAACGCAGCGGTGAAATAGTTCAATATGTGCCTTTTAGTAAACGTGCTTGGCATGCTGGCCAGTCTGAGTTTTTAGGACGTAGTCAGTGTAATGATTTTAGTATTGGTATTGAGCTTGAAGGTACAGATACAACGGCGTATACCCAAAATCAATATAATGCATTACAATCCTTAACTAAGACATTGATATATAAATACCCAGCTATCACACGCTCGCGTGTTGTTGGCCATTGTCACATTGCACCAGGGCGAAAAACAGACCCTGGAGACAGTTTTGATTGGAATCATTATTTTGCAGCTATATTTTAACTAGCGCCCATTTGGAAAGAGAAAAGTATGATCTTAATTTCTATAATAATAGCTCTGATATTAGAGCGTTTAGGTGCCCGATCTGATTATTGGCAAATAAGCTATTACGCGCAAGGCTATTTAACACGTTCAAAAAAACAGCTTGGCGAGCAAGGTCTATTCAATTCGCCTGCGGGATTTATTATTTGGTTGTGTTTGCCGGTATTACTTGTGGCGGTTATTTTTACCTTATCTGATTTTGTATTATGGCAGTTAGCTATTAATGTGGCTGTGCTGCTGGTTTGCTTTGGCTGTGCTAAACAACGTGCTTTATATAAGTCCTATTTAAATGCGCTAACCCGTGATGATCAGCAAGCGGCAACCTTATATGCACTGCAAATGGGGCAAAAGAAAACGGAAGAGGAAAAAGGCGGTGAAACCTTTGGACAAACGTTGGCTTGGGTAAACTTTCGTTTTTATTGTGCAGTTATTTTTTGGTTTGTAATATTAGGCGTACCTGGCGCGACCTTTTATGCATTAGTACGTACTTTTGCTGATTTAGTGCAGAACGACCATAAAGTTGTGTATGCCAAACGTTTTAAACTTATTCATTCATTATTATTTTGGCTTGATTGGTTACCAGCCAGAATCGCCAGCTTTGGTTATCTAGTAATAGGTAACTTTAATAAAGGCACCAGTTGCTGGCTGCATTATGCACTCGATTTTACAGTGAGTAACCGTAAAGTGGTTACTAATACCGCGCTTGCCGCAGAGCAAATAGAACAGCAACATTTTGGTTGCGCGTATGAAGCAACTTGTATGATGAAGCTTGTAAAACGAAATGTGTTGTTTTACTTGGTGTTGATTGCCTTGTTTACTTTATTTGGTGGTTTAGCGTAAATAAACAGATGCTAGGTTTTAGGGAAGTAATTGTCGCGAGGTAAACTCGCTGCTACCCGCGCAATTAAAATTTATTCACAAAGAGGTTAAGAGCCGCTGCGCTTTAGAGAAGTAATTATAAAAGTAGTGACTAGGTGTTTGAGTCTATTCGCAGCTCGAAGCCCGTGGCGTTTTTTTCATTTGCGCTCATTCACTTCTCTTTGTGCAAAAGTCTTTTATTGATTTATTCACCACAGAGAGCACCGAGTTAATAGAGGAAAAACCTGTTAGTAATTAACTTTACTTTTGTATTCTCTGTGTAGCGCGTAGCGCCTCCTGCCCTCAGTGGTGAAATTGGCTGTCTATGTAAATGTAGAAACAGTCGCGAGGTAAACTCGCTGCTACCAATGCGTAGGCGCGGGTTTACCCCGCGCAGTTTAATTTATTATATAGTACACTTCGAGTTCAAAAAAACTCGCCCACTAGTTTTTGATTATCTGGTCAGACCATTGTGTTTTTCTATAAAATTCCTTCCTAAACACTGGCTTTATCTCATACTGTTTGATCTTTGTGCAAAATACGTTAGGGTGTTTTTTAAGGTGCGTCGCAGCGAAATTGACAGCAAACTTGCTTTTTGATAACGTATGGCTCAAATTTGGTATGACCAATTTACCTTTTGGTCTAGTCTCTGGGCACAAACTTGGATTTTTCAGGTTACATTTCCACTACAATGCGGACGTTGATTAATGTCTTTAAAGATTAAAGCAGCAAAACTATCGGATGTTATTTTACAGCAACTTGAGAACATGATTCTTGAGGGCTCATTAGCACCGGGTGAGAAACTGCCGCCAGAGCGTGAATTAGCCAAACAATTTGAAGTGTCTCGCCCTTCATTACGTGAAGCCATTCAAAAGCTAGAGGCAAAAGGCTTAGTAACGCGACGTCAAGGTGGCGGAACGTTTGTAAAAAATCAGCTAGAAGAAGGGCTCACTGATCCGTTATTTGACTTGATCAGTAAACATCCTGAATCACAGTTTGATTTATTAGAGTTTCGTCATGCTCTCGAAGGGATTGCAGCTTATTATGCTGCGCTTCGTGGTACTAGCACTGACTTTGCTAAAGTTAAGCAAAGCTTTGAATGCATTGCATTAGCTAATGATGATTTACTACAAAAAGCCAAAGCAATTAACGCGTTTCACTTTAGTGTGGCAGAAGCCTCGCATAATGTGGTGTTACTGCATTTAGTACGCGGTATGCGGGCATTGCTTGAGCAAAATGTTTTACAAAATTTAACGGTATTGTTAGAGAAGCCGCATATTAGTTCGCGCTTAGCTGAGCATCGCCGTTTATTGATGGATGCAGTGATTGAAGGGAATCCAGAGCAGGCGCGACTTGCCAGTAATGCTCACTTAGCTTTCATTGAAGAAGCGTTATTGGAAGCAGGTAAAGAGCATTCACGAATTGAGCGTAGTTTAAGACGCACAAAGCAAAATTAAGTAACAAAAAACTAAGTTAAAGATAAATAATTTAAGCAAGTGCTGTATATGGCAACACGATTACCACAGTGCTAATTAAGAACATTCGTATTTTAAACATAAGGAAACCTCCATATGTCTGAAGTCAATAAAATTGACGTAGACGCGCTAGAAACACAAGAGTGGTTACAAGCTCTTGAATCAGTTGTGCGTGAAGAAGGTGTTGAACGTGCTCAGTTTTTACTTGAGCAAGTATTAGAGCAAGCCCGTTTAGACGGTGTTGATATGCCAACAGGTATCAACACAAACTACGTTAATACGATCCCGGTAGATCAAGAACCTGCTTACCCAGGGGACGTAAACCTTGAGCGCCGTATTCGTTCTATTATTCGTTGGAACGCAATCATGATTGTATTGCGTGCTTCGAAAAAAGACCTCGACCTAGGCGGCCATATGGCGTCTTACCAGTCATCAGCGGCGTTTTATGAAGTATGTTTTAACCATTTCTTCAAAGCCCCAAATGATGTAGACGGCGGTGACTTAGTTTATTATCAAGGTCATATTTCTCCGGGTATTTATGCACGTGCATTTGTTGAAGGTCGTTTATCTGCTGCGCAGCTTGATAACTTCCGTCAAGAAGTTGATGGCGAAGGTTTACCATCTTACCCACACCCTAAATTAATGCCTGAATTCTGGCAGTTCCCTACGGTATCTATGGGTCTTGGTCCTATCGCGTCTATTTACCAAGCGCGCTTCTTAAAGTACCTAGATGGTCGTGGCTTAAAAGACACTAAAAACCAACGTGTATACGCGTTTTTAGGCGATGGCGAAATGGATGAGCCAGAATCGCGTGGCGCTATTTCTTTTGCTGCTCGTGAAAAACTAGACAACCTTTGTTACTTAATTAACTGTAACTTACAGCGCCTAGATGGCCCAGTAATGGGTAATGGTAAAATCATTCAAGAGCTTGAAGGTCTATTCAAAGGCGCTGGCTGGAATGTGATCAAGCTAGTGTGGGGCAGCGGCTGGGATATCCTACTAGCTAAAGACACCACAGGTAAGTTATTGCAATTGATGAACGAAACAGTCGATGGCGATTACCAAACTTATAAAGCTAAAAATGGCGCGTACGTACGTGAACATTTCTTTGGTCGTTACCCTGAAACAGCAGCACTTGTTGCTGATATGACAGATGACGAAATCTTCGCGCTTAAGCGTGGTGGTCATGAGCCATCAAAATTATTCGCTGCATTCAAAAAAGCAGAAGAGACCAAAGGTCGCCCAACAGTTATCCTAGCTAAAACTGTAAAAGGTTACGGCATGGGTGAAGCGGCTGAAGGTAAGAATATTGCTCACCAAGTGAAAAAAATGGACATGTCACACGTTGCCCATTTACGTTCACGTTTAGGTCTTGATGATTTAGTATCTGAAGAGCAACTTGCAGAACTTCCTTATTTAACACTTGAAGAAGGTTCGGCTGAGCACAAGTACTTACATGCTCGCCGTGATGCACTTAAAGGTTATACGCCAAAACGTATTCCTAACTTTACTGAAAAGTTAGTACTGCCAGAAGTAGAAGCGTTCAAGCCACTACTTGAAGAGCAAAAGCGTGATATCTCTACCACTATGGGCTTTGTTCGTGCACTTAATATCTTATTGAAAGATAAAGGTATTGGTAAAAACATCGTACCAATTATTGCCGATGAAGCGCGTACCTTTGGTATGGAAGGTTTATTCCGTCAAATCGGTATTTATAACCCGCATGGCCAAAACTATACGCCGCAAGACCGTGATATCGTTTCTTACTACAAAGAAGCAACATCGGGTCAAGTATTGCAAGAAGGTATCAACGAGTTAGGTGCAATGTCATCGTGGGTTGCTGCGGCAACATCATACAGCACTAACGATTTACCAATGATCCCATTCTATATCTACTATTCAATGTTCGGTTTCCAACGTGTTGGCGACATGGCATGGATGGCGGGTGACCAACAAGCACGTGGTTTCTTATTAGGTGCTACTGCCGGTCGTACAACATTAAACGGTGAAGGCCTACAGCACGAAGATGGTCACAGCCATATTCTTGCTAACACAGTACCTAACTGTATCTCTTACGATCCAACATACGCTTACGAAGTAGCGGTTATTGTTCAAGATGGTATTCGTCGTATGTACGGTGAAGATCAAGAAAACATTTACTACTACCTAACGCTTATGAACGAAAACTATGCACAACCTGCTATGCCAGAAGGTGCTGAAGAAGGTATTCGTAAAGGTATCTACAAGCTAGAAAGCTACGCAGGCAAAAAAGCCAACGTACAGCTATTAAGCTCAGGTACTATCATGACTGAAGTGCGTAAAGCAGCCGCGATTTTAAGTGATGATTACGGTATTGCATCTGATGTGTATTCAGTAACGTCGTTTAACGAATTAACTCGTGAAGGGCAAGATGTTGAGCGTTTCAATATGCTTAACCCTGAAAGCGAACAGAAGACTGCCTACATCACCAGTGTATTAAATGACTCAGTGACTGTTGCCGCAACGGATTACATGAAAAACTACGCAGAACAAGCGCGTTCATTCATTCCAAGCAGCAACTACAAAGTATTAGGTACAGATGGTTACGGTCGTTCTGATAGCCGTGAAAACCTTCGTCGTCACTTTGAAGTTAACGCCAGCTACGTAGTAGTTGCGACGTTATCTGAACTTGCTAAACGTGGTGAAGTTGAGAAGTCAGTTGTGGTTGAAGCACTTAAAAAGTTCAACATCGACACTAACAAACTTAATCCACTGTACGCATAAGAGGTTTGCAATGAGTATTGAAATTAAAGTACCAGATATCGGTGGCGATGAAGTCGAAGTAACCGAAATTCTAGTGAGCGTTGGTGACAAAGTTGACGTTGACCAATCATTACTAACTGTTGAGGGTGATAAAGCCTCAATGGAAGTACCTGCGGCACAAGCCGGTACTGTAAAAGAAATCAAAGTAAACGTGGGCGACACGGTTACTACGGGTTCTTTAGTATTCTTGTTTGAAGGTGAAGAGCAAGCATCTAGCGAAGCGCCTGCAGAACCAGCAAAATCTGAAGATGCAGCACCTGCTGCGTCTTCAGGTTCAACAACTAAAGAAGTCACCGTACCAGATATCGGCGATGATGAAGTTGAAGTAACGGAAATCATGGTTGCTGTTGGCGACACTGTTGAAGAAGAACAATCTATCTTAAACGTTGAAGGCGACAAAGCGGCAATGGAAGTACCAGCGCCGTTTGCAGGTACTGTTAAAGAAATTAAAGTTGCCGCTGGCGATAAAGTAAAAACAGGCTCTTTAGTGTTTGTTTTTGAAGTGGCTGGTAGTGAGCCTGCAGCTGCGAAAGCAGAAACAGCGCCAGCTCAAGAGTCTGCGCCGGCACAAAGTTCAGCGCCAAGCAGTAAAGAAGTAAACGTGCCTGATATCGGCGGTGATGAGGTTGAAGTCACTGAAGTGATGGTTGCAGTAGGCGATAAGGTTACTGAAGATCAGTCAATCTTAAACGTTGAAGGCGACAAAGCGGCAATGGAAGTACCAGCACCATTTGCCGGTACTGTTAAAGAGATTAAAGTTGCTGCGGGCGATAAAGTATCGACCGGTTCACTTATCTTTGTATTTGAAGTGCAAGGCAGTGCACCTGCAGCTACCGCTGAAAAAACGGCTTCTGAATCTGCACCAGCAGCGAAAGCAGAATCAGCTCCAGCTCCACAAGCAGCGCCTGCAAAAGCGAGCAATGAAAGCTTTGAAAACAATAGTGCGTATGCTCATGCATCGCCAGTTGTTCGCCGCTTAGCCCGTGAGTTTGGTATTAACCTTGCGAACGTAAAAGGCTCAGGTCGTAAAAATCGCGTTGTGAAAGAAGACGTGCAAGACTATGTGAAGAACTTAGTTAAGCAAGTTGAGTCAGGCCAATTAGCGACAGCTTCTGGCAATGCTGGCGGTAGTGAGCTTGGTTTAATTCCATGGCCAAAAGTTGATTTTGCTAAATTTGGTGAAATCGAAGAGAAAAAACTATCTCGTATTCAAAAGCTATCGGGTAAAAACTTACACCGTAACTGGGTGCAAATTCCACATGTTACGCAGTTTGATGAAGCTGATATCACAACTCTTGAAGAGTTCCGTAAAGAGCAAAATGCCCTTAGCGAGAAGAAAAAGCTAGGTGTTAAAATCACCCCGCTGGTATTTGTAATGAAAGCAGCAGCGAAAGCACTTGCTGAGTTCCCTACATTTAACTCATCACTATCTAACGACGGTGAAAGCTTAATTCTTAAGAAGTACATCAATATCGGTGTTGCAGTTGATACGCCAAACGGTTTGGTTGTGCCAGTATTTAAAGATGTTGATAAGAAAGGCATCATTGAATTATCGCGTGAATTAATGGAAGTATCTGTTAAAGCGCGTGACGGTAAACTTACCTCGTCTGATATGCAAGGTGGCTGTTTTACAATTTCAAGCCTTGGTGGTATTGGCGGTACAGCCTTTACGCCAATCGTAAATGCCCCAGAAGTTGCTATTTTAGGTGTCTCTAAATCAGAAATTAAACCTAAGTGGAATGGCAAAGAGTTTGAACCAAAACTAATGGTTCCACTTTCTATGTCTTACGACCATAGGGTGATTGACGGTGCACTAGCGGCACGCTTTACTGTAACTTTAGCAAGTTACATGAGCGATATTCGCCAATTAGTAATGTAAGCAATTGCTGCATGTAGCGAAATAAATAGAATCAAATCCCAGCCAGTTGTTTTTTGCTGGGATTTTTACCATTTGCAATGATACAATATTTGTATATTTTGCATAAATTTTTGATCTGCTCTCCCTTTCTGCCTTGCAGAAACATGGCAGTTAAACTTTAGGGCAGTGTCCCGTTCAAACAATTAAGGTAAAAGCATGAGCAACGAATTAAAAACTCAAGTTGTTGTACTAGGCGGTGGTCCTGGTGGTTATTCTGCGGCTTTCCGTGCTGCTGACTTGGGCTTAGAAGTAACAGTAGTAGAATCTCGCGACACATTAGGCGGTGTATGTCTTAATGTTGGTTGTATTCCTTCGAAAGCACTTTTACACGTAGCTAAAGTAATTGATGATGCAGCAGAAATGTCATCTCATGGTGTTACTTTTGGCGCACCACAAATTGATTTAGATAAAATTCGTTCGTGGAAAGAGTCAGTTGTTAGCCAACTTACTGGTGGCCTAGACGGCATGGCTAAAATGCGTAAAGTTAAAGTGGTTTACGGTTACGGTAAATTCACAGGTAGCAACACGCTTGATGTTGAAGGCGCTGACGGTAAAACAACAATTACTTTTGATAACGCTATCATTGCTGCTGGTTCTAAACCTGTAAACTTACCTTTCATTCCTGAAGATGACCGCGTAATTGATTCAACCGGTGCACTAGAGCTTAAAGACATCCCTGAAAAGCTATTAGTATTAGGTGGTGGTATTATTGGTCTTGAAATGGGTACTGTGTATCGCGCACTAGGTTCTGCAATCGACGTAGTTGAATTTGCTGACCAACTAGTACCAGCTGCTGATAAAGACATCATCAAGATTTACCAAAAATACGTAAGTGATAAATTTAACGTTATGCTATCAACTAAAGTTGTTGGCGTAGAAGCGAAAGATGACGGCTTATACGTTACATTTGAAGGTAAAAACGCACCAGCTGAACCAGTACGTTATGACAAAGTATTAGTTGCTGTTGGTCGTACACCAAACGGTAACTTATTAGATGCTGACAAAGCGGGTGTTAATGTTGATGAGCGTGGCTTCATTAATGTTGATAAGCAACTTAAAACTAACGTTGACCACATCTTCGCGATTGGTGACTTAGTTGGCCAACCTATGCTTGCGCACAAAGCGGTTCATGAAGGTCACGTTGCTGCTGAAGTTATCTCAGGTCAAAAACATTACTTTGATCCGAAATGTATTCCTTCAATTGCCTATACTGATCCAGAAATCGCTTGGGTTGGCGTAACTGAGAAAGAAGCAAAAGAGCAAGGCTTAAGCATTGAAACAGCTGTATTCCCATGGGCTGCATCAGGTCGTGCAATTGCATCTTCTCGTACTGAAGGTTCTACTAAACTGATCTTTGATAAAGAAAGTGGCCGTATTATCGGTGGTGCTATGATTGGTATTAACGCAGGTGAAATGCTGGGCGAAATCGGTCTAGGTATCGAAATGGGCGCTGACGGTGAAGATTTAGCATTAACTATTCATGCTCATCCAACATTGAACGAATCAATCGGTCTTGCAGCTGAAATATTTGAAGGTTCAATCACTGATTTACCAAACAAAAAAGCAGTTAAAAAGAAGAAGTAAGTTCTTTTAGTTAATTGTTTAAAAACCCAAGCCACGGCTTGGGTTTTTTGTTTTATAGGCGCGGGTGTGTAATACGTAATACCTTGTAGGCGCGGGTTTACCCCGCGCAATTAGATTAAAGTTCGTTTAGTGATTAATTCACCACCGAGAACACAGAGAAGAAATAAGTGATTTTTACTTTGGTTTCTCTGTGTAGCGCGAAGCGCCTTTGTGCCCTCAGTGGTAAATAATGGGCTTTATCGCGAGGTAAACTCGCTGCTACCAATACGTAGGCGTGGGTTTACCCTGCGCAAATGTGTTATAATATCCGCCGAACAAATTTAGGTACTATTTTAGGTAATAAACCACGTGAATAAACGCTCTTCTAATTCAGTACTTACTTTGCGTGCCCAGCAAATTAGTGAATCTCGCCGTGAGTTTAATGCTCGTGGCGGTAAAATGGATCGCTGTGAGCGATGCTTAATCGCGAAGCATTACTGTATTTGTGACGGTGTGGAGCAGGCTGATAGTCAGGCGGCGGTATGCTTACTTATGTATCACAACGAGAGTTTTAAACCCTCTAATACAGGGCGATTAATTGCTGAAATTATTCCTGATAATCATGCTTTTCGTTGGGACAGGACTGATCCTGACGATAAACTATTAGCCTTATTAAATGACCCGCAATATCAACCTATGGTGATATTTCCTGCTACAGATGTTGAAGATACTGCACGCGTTATTACTGATGTACAACACCAGCCTAATAAACGTCCCTTGTTTATCTTTTTAGATGGCACATGGCGTGAAGCGAAAAAAATGATCCGCAAAAGCCCTTATCTCGATAATTTACCCGTGCTGTCGATCACCGCTGAAAAACTGTCTGACTATCGCTTACGGGTTGCCCCGCATGCTCACCAACTTGGCACTGCTGAAGTGGCCATTATGGTGTTAGCACTGGCAGGGGAGTCTGATGCAGCAACTAAGCTTGAACAGCATTTTATGAAGTTTCGCGACGCGTATTTGTTAGGAAAGCGCAATAAAGGCAGGCCGACGTAGGTTTTAGTTTATCCCGCGCAAATATATAATTTAGATGCTGGATAAAACTATGTTGCTTCTGTCGCGATGTAAAATCGCTGCTACGACTTTGTGATATCTCGTAGGCGCGGGTTTACCCCGCGCAAATGTGCGACAAAAAATTTAACAACATTTAAGCTATGAGCTATTTTTATACTTTACCTACAAGGATTGGTAGATGTATAAATCACAAAATCTAAGAAAAGGGCGGGTTTCTTTACCACATCACTTTTATGCTATTACCCTCGTTACACATAATCGCAGCAACTACTTTGTAAACTTGGATTTTAATCGTCACATTATAAAACAAATGCAATTATTAGAAGTACAAGAATACCTCAAATCTAATGCGTTTATTATTATGCCAAATCATATCCATTGGCAATTTCAGTTGCTCATTAACAGCCCCTTACCACAAATAATCCGTTGCTTTAAAGGACGAACTGCAGCCGCTTGCCGTGAATTCGGTATTTATAAATTATGGCAAAAAGGGTATTACGATCATTTAATTCGAGATGAAGATGATTTAGTTAAAAATGCGCGTTATATAATCGCGAATCCACTAAGAGCTGGTTTGGTTAAAAATGTTGCTGATTATCCATACTGGGATTGTGTTTATGTATGAGTCTAGCATTTTGGTGATGTAGGCGCGGGTTTACCCTGCGTAATTAGATTAAAGTTCGTTCAGTGATTAATTCACCACCGAGAACACAGAGAAGAAATAAGTGATTTTTTACTTTGGTTTCTCTGTGTAGCGCGAAGCGCCTTTGTGCCCTCAGTGGTAAATAATGGGCTTTATCGCGAGGTAAACTCGCTGCTACGAATGGGCAATATCTCGTAGGCGCGGGTTTACCCCGCGCAAATGCAAAATGTAAATACGGGATAAAATTCAGCCGTGGAACAACCCATGTCGCGATGTAAAATCGCTGCTACGAATGTGCAATATCTCGTAGGCGCGGGTTTACCCCGCGCAAATGAAAAATGTAAGAACGTTATAAAGCTCAGCTGCGGAACAACCCATGTCGCGATATGAAATCGCTGCTACGAATGGGCAATATCTCGTAGGCGCGGGTTTACCCCGCGCAATTAGATTAAAGTTCGTTCAGTGATTAATTCACCACTGAGAACACAGAGAAGAAATAAGTGATTTTTTACTTTGGTTTCTCTGTGTAGCGCGAAGCGCCTCTGTGCCCTCAGTGGTAAATAATGGGCTTTATCGCGAGGTAAACTCGCAGCTACCAATACGTAGGCGTGGGTGGTTTACCCCGCGTAAATGCAAAATGTAAATACGGGATAAAATTCAGCCGCGAAACAACTCCTGTCGCGATATAAAATCGCTGCTACAAATTTGTAATATCTTGTAGGCGCGGGTTTACCCCGCGCAAATGTAAAGTGTAAATACGGGATAAAATTCAGCCTCGAAACAACCTTTGTCGCGATGTAAAATCGCTGCAACGAATAGGCAATATCTTGTTGGCGTGGGTTTTCAGCGTAACATGTAATAAAAAAGCGCGCTGTAACTTAATACACCGCGCTTTTTTAAACTTAAAACTTACAGCTTATAACTTAAAGCTCAGCTCTCAAATCAATGCGATACCACAATTAAGCGAATGGCATCTAACTGCAACTGTGCTTTGCCGATATAACTTGTCAGCTCTGTGCGTTGCTTATCGTAAAAGGTCAGTTCTTCTTCACGGATATTTGGGTTGATCTGTTTCAGCGCCGCTAAACGTGCTTGCTCTTCACTGAGTGACTGTTGCATTTGCTCAAGCGCCGCAGTGCGAATGACTTCTAACTTAGTTTGTGCCATGTCTTGGGCAGTTTTAAGCATTGGGTGAATCGCACTTTGTAATGCGCCAGCTAGTTTACTGGCTGTTTGACGCCCTACCGCTGAAAGCTGCTGGTTAAAGCCATCAAAGCCGACGTTATCAGCTAAGTTGTTGCTGGCTTTATCAAGCAATATACGAATTGGTGTCGGTGGTAAAAAACGGCCAACTTGCAGCGCTTTTGGTGCCATAGCTGCTGCTACGTATATTAGCTCCACAAAGAAGGTGCCTGGTGGTAGCTTTTTGTTTTTAAGCAGCGCGACCGAGGCGGTTCCAAAGTCATCATCACAGATCATGTCTAAAGTGCCTTGCACCATAGGGTGATCCCAACTGATGAAGTGTACGTCTTCTTGCGCTAATGCTGTATCACGGTCAAACGTTACTGTCATACCGTCGTCTTTTAAACTTGGGAATGATGGGTTTAACATATGCTCAGTTGGTTTTAAGATAATGGTATTTTCACCTTTATCTTCTTGGCTAACACCGAAGGTATCAAACACGTTGATCATATAGCTTGGCAGTTCAAACTGGTTGTCTAATTTTTCAATATCGACAACCAGCGAGTCTGCTGCACCTTGGCCTGATGAGTGTAACTCAAGCAAACGGTCACGGCCGCTTTCCATTTGTTTACGCAGTACTGCGTTTTGACCGGCTACTTGCTCTAGTAATGGCTCTAGCTCGTCTTCATCACAGTTATGGGCGGCAATAAACTCAAGTAGCTCATCTTTAAACTCTTTATACAAAAGTTGCCCGGTGCTTGAGGTGGTTTCAAAGGCATCTAAGCCTTCGTTATACCAACGCAGTAATACTTCTTGTGCGCTGTTTTCAAAGTACGGTACATGTATATTGATGTCTTGAGTTTGGCCAATACGGTCAAGGCGACCAATACGTTGCTCAAGTAAATCTGGGTTCAGTGGTAAATCAAATAACACTAAGTGATGAGCAAATTGGAAGTTACGACCTTCTGAACCAATTTCAGAGCACAATAATATTTGTGCATTGTCGTATTCATCAGCAAAGAATGCAGCGGCGCGATCTCGCTCAATAATTGTCATGCCTTCATGGAACACTGAGGCTTTAATCGCTTCGCGTTCACGCAGGATTTGCTCAAGGCTGATAGCGGTTTCGGCTTTAGCACAAATAAGCAGGACTTTTTCGCGTTTAAGGGTTTTTAGGGTGTCGATCAACCATTCTACTCGAGGATCAAATTGTCCCCAGCTAGCGCTTTCGCCTTCAAACTCTTGGAATATTTTTTCAGGAAATAGGGCGCGTTGCGCGCTAAGCTCTGCATTTTTAATGCCGCTCATATTGCCCAATACTGAAATTGCCGTTTTATATTGTTTCGGCATAGCCATCGGGTAGGCGTGTAGTTTGCGACTAGGGTAGCCGTCAATGCCGCTACGGCTATTTCTAAACAAAATACGGCCTGTGCCATGGCGATCTAATAACATCGCCAAAATCTCTTTACGGGCCGCTGCATCGCCATTTTGCGCTTGTTCAAGCACCTTACTGATGTCGGTTTCTTTTAACAGCTCAATTAGCGTGGCTCTTGCGTTGTCATCAAGGGCTTGCTGTTGTAATAATTGATTAGCAGCCTCTGCCACATGCTTATAGTTACTTTCTTCAGCAACAAAGGCATCGTAGTCATAAAAGCGATCAGGATCGAGTAACTGTAGGCGCGCAAAGTGGCTGCGGTGGCCAAGTTGATCCGGTGTTGCTGTTAATAGTATCAGCCCTGGAATATCTTGGCTAAGCTCAGCCATACGTTGATATTCAGTGCTTGGTTTACCGTTGGTAATACTTAAATGATGCGCTTCATCAACAATCAGTAAATCCCAATCAGCCATTGTTGCTTGTTCAAACCAGCGTTTTTTCTTGGTTAAAAACTCAAGGCTAGTTAGTACTAACTGTTCAGTGTCGAATACATTTGGTGAGTCGGCAAAGGCTTCATCGCAACGCTCTTCATCAAAAATTGAAAAGTGTAAATTAAAGCGGCGCAGCATTTCAACTAACCACTGATGCTGTAAGTTCTCCGGCACTACGATGAGCACTCGGCTTGCGCGACCACTGATAATTTGTTGATGTAAAATCATCCCCGCTTCAATGGTTTTACCAAGGCCTACTTCATCAGACAATAACACTCGAGGAGCAAATCGTTTACCGACCTCTTGTGCAATATAAAGCTGATGCGGAATTAAGCTTGCGCGCTGGCCAATCAAACCCTTAATAGGTGATTGTTGGCGTTCAAACTGGTGTTGCCATGTTTGATAGCGCAATGTATAGCGATCAAAACGGTCAACTTGGCCGGCAAATAAGCGATCTTGTGGTTTATTAAATTTGATGAAGTGATCTAAAAACGTTTCTTTTAATTGTGCTTTTTCACCGTTATCAATACGAGTGCCGTGATAACAAAGTAAATCACCGATAGGTTCAATTGACTCGACTTCAAGTTCCCATTCTTCAACGCTTTTGATCACATCACCAGGATTAAATGCCACACGGGTAACCGGTGCTTCTAGCATTGAGTAAACACGGTTTTCGCCACTGGCGGGAAATAAAATGCTGACCTGACGGCCCTCAAGGGCAACCACTGTGCCTAATCCTAAATCTGACTCTGTATCACTGATCCAACGCTGACCTAAGGAAAAATTCATGTATGTCTCGTCTATGAAGAAAAAGGCGGCTATGTTACCTGTTAGCTAACACCACTGCAAGGTGCGAACCAGCTGACTTTTAATTAATTTAATAACTGTGAATTATTCCTATTAAAGTTGCTGCAATAAGGATTAATTCAAAACAAAAAAAGGTTTGTCATAAAACAGACTTTTATGACATCTAAGCTAAACTTAGAATATACCAAGCAATTAAGTTTTTCAGGGTGAACATTCAACCCGTTTTACTTGATTAGTTGGGTATAGCATAAAAATCATAAAACGTAAGGAAAGTGCTATGGAAAAAGCTTCGAACCTTGATAGTAAAATGTATGTGCTAGATACCAATGTATTGCTTCACGAACCCCTCGCGTATTTATCATTCCAAGAACATGATGTTGTAATTCCCATGACAGTTTTAGAGGAACTGGATCATATAAAAGATCGTAAGCATGATGTCAGCCGTGATGCCCGTGTGGCCATTCGTGGTTTGGATGAAGTGCTCAAAGATGCCACACCAGAACAAATGCTCAAAGGCGTCGCTCTACCTAGTAATAAAAAGGCCAAAGCGTCTTCGGCTGGCACACTTATTATTGTTAATGATCATTTATTTGTCGATTCTATCTCAGGTTTACCTGGCAACGAAAATGACCACCGTATTATCAATTGTGCCGTGCACCTACAAAAACAACATCCTAATAGCAAAGTGGTGTTAGTTACCAAAGATATTAATATGCGTTTAAAGGCCAAAGGCGCAGGGCTTAAATTTGTTGAAGATTATCGTACTGATCAGCTGATTGATGATATTGCTTTGCTCTCCAGTGGTTATAAAAAAATTGCTGGCGATTTTTGGCAGCATGTGGGCGAATGTGAAACCGAGCAACATGGTCGTGATGCGTTTCATAAAGTGGCAAAAAGTTTGATCCCCGATGTATTTTGCAATGAATATTTACTTGATGACAGCGGTCAGTTTGCCGCACGAGTCAAATCTTATGATGAGCAGCATATTATGCTCAAAGATATCGGTGTTGAGCGATTAATGCATCAATCGGCATGGGGAGTAAAGCCAAAAAATATTTATCAAGGCATGGCAATGGATGCGTTACTCGATACCGGTATTGAATTAGTTATTTTAACAGGTCCTGCAGGATGCGGAAAAACAGGTATTACTGCAAGCTTTTTTTCAATATTTGTGCAGACCTATCTACAGACCTTATTCTTACTGAATAAATTGAGTATTTATAACAGGCTAAGATCTAATCTCTCTAACATGTCATTAAGTGTGACTTAAAGAATAGAACCATTCATCAATAAATATAAATAATGGATTTAACCTGCAAGAGGCACAAACAAAAATAATAAAGCTAAGGTAAATCTAAAATGCTAATTAATGAAAATCGTTCTCAAAGGAGAACTAAAATGAATAATCCAAGTGAAAACAAAAACCCAAGAGTATTGGATACATCGGCACTAGTTCATGATCCAAAGTCACTTCTTGCGTACAGTGAAGACGTATACATCTGTCTAACAGTTCTAGAAGAATTAGATAACTTAAAAGAAAGAACTAACAAATCGGTTAGTGCTGATGCTCGTGTATGTATTCGTATGCTTGAAGATATAATAAATGGGCACAGTGCAGAAGAGATGGAAGCTGGTATTCCACTACCTTCTACTGAAACAGCTAAACGAGGAAAACTGTTTATTGGAATTGATACCCAGCTCGATATGGCTAAAGAGTTAAAGCACGGTATTGGAAGTGACGCTGACAATAGAATAATTAACTATGCACTGTATCTTCAGAAGGACTTAGATAAAGACGTAGTAATTGTTAGCCGTGACATTAATATGCGCTTGAAAGCTCGAACCGTAGGGGTCATGGCAGAAGACGTTGCCGTAGATAATCAAATATCAGATATTGATCTTTTATACACAGGGGTACAAGCCTTTAAAGGAGATCTTTTTGATCGAATTAAATCAGACAAAGACTTCAAGGTTTCAGGAGAAGTTTATACTTTCCCAATAAGTCTATTTAATGATGAAGTTCAGCCAAACATGTATTGGTACGATGAAGCTGGACACATTGGGCGAATTTCAGAAGTAACAGATACTGAGGTATTCACAAAGTTATTGCCTCGTAAACAAGAAAAAGTATGGGGCATTTTGCCTAAAAATCAGCGTCAGGCAGTAGCTTTAAGCCAATTAACAGATCCATATTATGACTTAAATATCATCCTTGGCCCTGCTGGCTCCGGAAAAACTTTTTTAGCAGTTGCTTCGGCGCTGCATCAAGTATTGGAGTTAAAAAAGTACAAAAAAATCGTTGTGGTGCGCTCCAGAGACTTTATGGACGATGATCCGGGGTTTTTACCCGGTGACCTGACAGAGAAATCAATGCCGTTATTAGCAGGTATAACAGATGCGCTTATATCAATGCATTCAGGTGATAACAATGAAGGTAATATTAGTGCAACTGTTGAGCATGTGATCGAAAAAGCCAATATAGAATTTACTAGTATGGCTTACTTCCGAGGTCGTTCAATAGACGATGCTGTTTTAATCATTGATGAAGCTCAAAACATGACTAGAGCGCAAATTAAGGGCATGTTAAGCCGTGGTGGCAAAAATTGTCGCACAATCGTGTTGGGCAACTTAGCCCAGATTGATGATAAGTTTGTCACACCCGCATCTTCAGGTGCTAGCGCGGCTGTTAACGTGTATAGAAACTATGAAAAAGGCTCAGTATTGATATTTGATGAAGTAGAGCGTAGTAGCTTGGCTGAATTCACTGAAAAGAACATGTAGGCATCAAACTACAATTCACATTTCCTTATAATATTGCGACAATAGCCACTGCTTTTTGCAGTGGCTTTTCAGAGAAGCCCGTTCCCACGAAAACAGGACGAAATGGATTTACTCTGAACTAAAAGATTAAATATTCACAAAAACTGAGTGACATAGGTGCGTGGCCTAGCGTTGCCGTTTTTTGGTGTATTGATGTCTTTTAATAAAGAAGACCTGCTAGTAAATATAAAAAGGCAGGCAAAACGATTATCTAAATTATTAACTATTCCCCTTGGACAAGCCCAAGAAGCCCTAGCTATTTGTCTTTACGGCTGTGACAGTTACAGCGATTTACTAGTAAAAATAAAAGCTGAATCCTTTGACAACCCATTGATAGCACTGTCTGCACTCTCACCAAACTCGGAAATATTTTTAGTAAAAATATTAGCTAGCCACCTAGATAGCATTATTGGAAATTTTGAAAAAAAATTTCCCGGCTCCAATATAAATGAAGAGATGGTCGTATCCCTGTTTGGGCTTAGCTTTTCAGAGTTCAAACTCAAAATATCTACCTAAAGTTGTACAAATACGTAAGTTGTCATTTTGTTTTTTGGCGATATTATAATATGAAGGCTGAACGGACAGCCTACGCCTACACATGTTTTTCGCCTTGAAAAACGTGAACAGTGAAGCGGAGCATCCGTAAAAATTTGGTTATTTGAACAATAAATAAAGCAATGTGTTGGTAGGCCATTGTTTATTGGAAAGTTGTTTGGAGAACTAAATGATCTCACTTTATCAATTAAAGAATAAGCTCAATAAACAAGCAAAAGAGTTTGCTGAGTTATTAGAGTTTCCTGATCTTTACGCCCAAGGCCTGTGGGCTAGAGGTGTTTATAACTGCCCTTATTTTTCTGATACCCATAAATATCTCTCTGAAGTATTTGAAAAGAAAAAGCTGGACTCAATTCTAAAGCACGATTCCCTGAAATATTTAATGATCAACGAATACGATGATCAAGAAATTATTGAATCGCTTCATAAAGAAATTGAGTCAATGGCAAACCGTATTGAAAGCCTGATGCTGGTAGATATCGAAACATTAGAGTTAGTTTCAGTGATATACCAAGTTTTAGGGTTGCCTGAAAATGCCAAGTTTATTGTAAATACAGGTGCAGACTTCCGCTTAGAGTGGCGACCATACTTTGATGCCTTTGATGATCCGTTGATAGTTCAATATGCAGATTTAAAAGTTCATGGTTGTTATTTCAGGCTAATCGCTTGCAAGTTTCCGTTTGAAAAGCTTTCCTTGGATGACATTAGAAAATACATGTACATCAATCATGTAAACCATAATGGTGAGTTTGAAGGCTGTATTTCTGAAGGAAATACATTTTCTAAGCATGTGCACTGGCTGGTGTTGACACTTGAATTATTCAGTAGCGGCAAAGTAAATAAGGCTCAGTTCAATCCAACAACCTTCAAAATCGAAGGTATGCGCTATTTGGTATATGGCTTCCCATTGATTCCTTCCTTTGTATCTGATTGGCACAAACCTGATTTATGTCTACGAGTCAAAAATCTAGATGGCGATCAGAAGTTCATTGTTCGTATCGAACAGCAAGATCTTGTTTTTTATGCGAGGCGCGTTGATACCAACTTTTTTAACACAATCGATTATGAAAAATACATTTCGTTGTATCAATCTAGTGTTCTGTCACATTTTGATGCTGACAACAATTTGCTTAAAGTTGATGGGGTTAAATATCTAAGTTTTTTTCGTCCTTTTTCTGTAGAAGATATGAAAGGAGTTCAAGCATGAGACCTAGAGTAAAACTAACCAACGCAAAACTTATCTCAATTCAATCTGATACAGAGGAAAAAGTTGAACGGGTGCTTTACGGCACATTTGCTGACGAAAATGAAAATGGTAAAGAAGGAGATGCTTTATTCACGATAAAGGTTTTGGAAATCAATGGTCTAGAAAGTAAGTGCTTTGGTGTTGACTTTTATATCTTAGATGCTGAATCTAAAGAGTTTGATGTAAATGCATTTGAGTTTAATTTAATGCATGAGTGTATGTATTCTCCTAATGAGTTATTAGAGCTGCGAGATATGCTCCCGGCTAGTTATTAGTAAGGGAATACGTTGGATAGAATATATTTAAAGGATGCCTACATAGTATCTGTTTACGACTATAAAGAATTTGAAAAAATATTTCTTGGCGAGTTTTTATCAGGGGGGGTTATTGAAGATGAAACATTCAGGTTTCGGCCATTTCAGCAAATCGTGACTTCAAAGATTGTTAGCAAATCTGCTGATGAAGATAAGTTAGAAATATACACACATAGTGGGAGTTGTTATGTGATTGATGCTGACCATAAGTTAATTGATATTTCATTTGTTGAACTGGTTGTTATGAGAGCAGGAGCTTATTCGGCAGATCGAGTTTTAGAAATGAGAGAGCAACTTAAGTCTCAAAATAAAAGCCATTGAATAGCGAAGATAAGAAGTCTGATGAGATTATTATTTGTCACTTACCTCTTTGAAAAATTTGACGATAATCAAATATTCATAAATGTTTATACAGCATCAATTGACTTAGTCAAAAATTTGCATTAGTATTAGAGATGTATATTTGTAAGAGAATTTTATGTCTAAAGCATTTTCAAAAGTCTTAGTAATGACGCTTATGCTGGTTGCCTTTGTAGGGCAAGCATTTGCGTATTCTGCTATGCCTTGCGAAATGTCATCAGGTTCTCACGAATCACACATGAACATGAACATGAACATGAACATGAACATG
>NZ_JACJEY010000062.1:0-26006 GCF_014164295.1 Pseudoalteromonas sp. SG43-7 | reverse complement strand
TAATTTTGCAAGCTCAGTACTAGAAGCATTCGTTTGTTCCGAACCATCAGAGCTTTGAATTGATAAGTCGCGAATATAAACTAAATTTTTATCTACTTCTCTTGCAACGGTTGTTTGCTCTTCAGCAGCGCTAGCAACAGTTATATTTTGATTACTAATTTGACTTATCAAACCGGTTATTTCGCTAAATGCCGCTCCTGCATCATTTGCTATCAGCAGCGTACCTTCAGCTAGTTGATTACTGTTATTCATATTCACAACAGCTTGGCTTGTCTCTGACTGAACAGTCTGAATCATTTGCTCAATTTCTTTAGTAGATTCTTGTGTTCGATGAGCAAGAGCTCTTACTTCATCAGCTACGACAGCAAAACCGCGACCACTCTCTCCAGCGCGTGCAGCTTCGATAGCGGCATTTAACGCTAACAGATTCGTTTGATCTGCTATCGCTCTAATCACATCAAGTACTGACTCTATATTTTTTATATTTGCGGCTAAGGTGGTAATACCAGCTGCTGAGTTTTGGATCTCTGAAACCAATGAACCTATTGTTTTGATGGTTTCGTTTATTTTAGCCTGGCCTAACTGTGCTTTTTCATCCGCAACCTCAGCATTGTCACTCGTAGAGTTTGCACTACGCGCAACCTCTTCAATGGCTGCTGTTAGTTCATTAACCGCCGTAGCTGCCTGCTCTAGCTGATCTCTTTGTTGGGTTGCAATTTGTGTAGACTGGTTAGTCACAACCGTTAACTGTTCAGAGGTTGTAGCCAGTTGCTGAGACGACCCACCAATTTGTGAAAGTGTTTCGCGTAATTGATTTTGCATGTCAGCTAATGCTTGAAGCATTTCACCCGCTTCATCGCTGTGAGAATCATTAATTCTTTCAGTTAAATCGCCTTTGGCCACGCGTCTTGCAACTGCAACAGCATAACGTAACGGGAGTGTTAAGCTGCGGCTGTAAAAGAAAGCAATAACACTAAGCAACACTAAAGTAATCACAATGCCACTAATAAGTGCTGCTTTTGAATTAAGGTATGTTTGCGTTGCTTCATCATTTATCTGATTAGCTCGAAGAATTTGATATTGAGATAATTTCTCTAATTCAGATATTAACAGCTCAGCAGCTGGCATAACTTTTTTACGTCGAAAAGTTAACGCTTCCTCTTCATTTTGTTGCTCATAAAGTCGAAACAACTTAGTAAATGTTGCAGTAAATTCATCATGCAAATTTATAACGTTATCAAGTTGCCTCTTCGCCTCATCTGAACGAACTAAAGCTGCCATGCGTTTTTCTGCACTTTTATAGTCACGTTCTTCTTTGTCTAATTGTCGTTGTATATCATTTCGTTCTTGTTGAGTTTTAGTGTCAGAAAGTTCAGTAATCAATAGCTGTGTATGCATTGAGTATCGTTCTAACTCAACCGCTGTTGTGAGTGCTGGAATTCGATGCAGGCTAATGACATCTGATATAGAGTTCAATTTTGATAATTGCATAATGGAAAATACCCCTAGAATCAGAGTAATCAAACCCAAAATCCCAAATGCCAAGGCTGAGCGCATGCCTATTTTTATATTTCTGATCATCGTGTACCTATATAAATATTTTATATTTATTGCAGTATTTAATAGCATGCTGCAATAACCGGGTGGATTTGTGTACTGATAACGATCAGTTCTAAATATCATTCAATGATACTTTTAAATGAGTGTGATCTAGTAATGTGGTTGTCATTGATCTATTTAAAACTCTTTAATTAGCCTAAAAAGTAACATTGTACAAAAATACTTTTTTAATGCTTTGTAATTAGATTTTACGGGTTTTAGGCTCCATATAAAAATAATTAATATGAGTCGTAACAGCCATACTTAAGACATCTAAATTTGATTTTTATCAAAGTTAATTTTAATTGTACTATTATATACTATGGTTTGACGTTGTTTCTATACCTGAATTAAATATAATAATTAACTGAATAAGTTACTTTTCTAAATACATTACTGCTTACAATTTGATTGCAATTCATTACCTTTGTTAAATTAATAGTTTCTTTATTGGTTTTTATTTGATTTCTTTAACAGAATCACTGCTAAAGTAAGTTGCCCATCTATGCTATTGTTATTGCAAGAAAATTTTAGATAAGTTTCCTCAATATAAAACGGTGCATAGTATTGTGTCTGATGTGCATGTTTATTAGTGAAAATTGAACCTATAAGCTTGATTTATATGTGCAAGGTTTGCGGGGAGTTATGGAGGCAAGCCTGTAAAAAGCGGTTTTCTTAGATAAAAATTTTTTACCATTATTTACTAACAGGTTGCGTGGAGCGCATACTTTGTTTAGTAAAGTATTTATAAGATAGTTACCCAACAATCTATAAATATTAATTTTTATGGTTTCTATATGACAATTAAAAACGAGGATGTTACAAGATGAAATTAGTTACGACTATATGTTTTACTTTGACGATGTTATCAGGCTGTATCGTTGTACCAACTAAGGACATGTCAGCAGTTAATAAATGTGAAATATCTTCTGACCGTAAGACATTGAAAATAATTAATGGCTTTGAGGATACCAATACCTACTATTCAATTAGTGGGATATTATTAGTCCCTATTACAGGCGTTGTATCTGGCGCCTATGTAGCAATAAATAATATATATCATCTTGGCGAAGAAAAAATTGTTTGTGGAGCTGCTAAAGAGAGCACATAGCAGAGGCTATAATGCAAAAAAGCTTGTTAAAGTGAGCCTGTAACAGGCTCTTCTTAACCGGTAATGTAAAACTTAAACCACTTGAATAATTTGATCTTGACTCAAACGTGATTTTGGAAGCTTAGCATTATAGTCGGTTTGTGTTTCGTGATAACCAATGACAAGTGCGACTTCACAAATATAACCATCTAACTCATCCGCAAAAAGTTCACTAATTAGCTCGCTATCTACGCCTTCCATTGGTGTTGAATCAATACCTAAGCGCGCAACAGCATGCATAGTATTACCAAGTGCAAGGTAAGCTTGTGTTTTGGTCCATGCGGCATTATTGCCAGATGCGTCAGTATTTAAGTCAACAAATGCGTATGCGCCAAAGGCTTGCTCGCGATTTTCTGCTGGCGTACGGCCATTGGCGATATCAGTGTCAATCACTTTTGCATAATCTTCTCTGGTGTATTTCGGGTTGTAAGCAAACAAAATAATGTGTGATGCAGTTTTAATATGCGGCTGATTAAATTGAAACTTGTTAGCGAAAGTATCATGCATACGTTGTTTTGCTTGCTCAGACTCAATAACAATGAATTTCCATGGCTGCGAATTAATTGATGACGGAGATAAACGCATGGCTTGATAGATCACAGCTAAATCTTCTGCCGATACACGTTTAGTTGCATCATATTTTTTTGCTGTGTAACGCGCTTCTAAGTCGGTAATAATCGGGTGTGTCATAATTGGTTCCTGTAGCGAATAGCTTTATTTAATCAAAGCCGTTGAATGAGGCAGATGATAGCGCTTGCATTACTTTTGATAAACAGCATAATTATTGAATCATTATCAAATATATTTAGATAATATGCAGATTGACGATTTAAAACTTATTTTGAAAGTCGCTGAATTTAAAAGTATTACCCTTGCAGCGGCAAAACTTGATATGCGTACAGCAACCGCCAGTGCTGCTATCAAACGGGTGGAATCAACATTAGGTGTAGACCTATTTGTGCGCACAACACGTCATCTAAGGCTTTCTGCCGCAGGGGAGCGCTATATCCCACAGTGTGAGCAAGCAATAGCGATACTTGAGCAAGCTCGGCAGAACCTAAAAGGCGAACATGATGAGATTGAAGGTGAGTTAAGGGTTGCATTATCTTCTGATCTTGGCCGTAATTTAGTGATCCCTTGGATTGATGAAATTATGGATAGTTACCCGAAGGTGAGCCTGCGCACACATATTAGTGATAGTAACGTGGATTTCTACCGAGATTCGGTGGATATAGCACTGCGTTATGGCTCGCCAACTGATGCCAATGTTTACGGATTTAAAATTTGTAATATTCCACGTTTGTTATGCGCCTCACCTGACTATATAAAACGCTATGGTGCGCCTATGCACCCAGATGATTTAGCACAGCATCAAGGGTTATTTTATCAACTGCAAGATATTATCAATAACGTGTGGGAATTCACCGACGGACAAAAAAAATACAAAGTAAAAATGCAAGGCAAGCGCGCCTCTAATGATGGTGATTTAGTAAGGCGCTGGTGTGTTGCTGGCAAAGGGCTTGCCGTAAAATCGGCATTAGATATTGCTGATGATCTACTTCACGATAGGGTAGTTACAGTGATGAATAATTACCAGCATACCTGTGGTGAGCTGTGGTTAATTTGTCCAAGCCGTCAATCAATAACGCCTGCAGTGCGTTTATTGCGTGATGTATGCAGAGAAAAAGCACGTACGATGATAAGCCAACTAATTGATAAAGGTATACTTGAACCTAGTGTTCTGGAAAATTAATTACCTAACACACTCTGCAATAAAATCAGTCAATTCAACATCAAAAGGGATTGACTATTTTTTTGCAGAGGCATTTTTATTTATATTTTCTACGATTTCGTTTAAAGATAATTCCTTCAACGTTTTTTGATTCAAATAAAAAAGCCCGAACTGTATACAGCTCGGGCTAGTTGGTTGGGATATCAAATTTTATAAAGGTGAGCGGTTTATTATAGTATTCACTTTGCTATGAATTGATTCACCATCTACCAGCGCTTCTTTTCCACGCCATTTACGAATTAATCGTTTAGCATCTTCTAGTGCGACATATTGACATGGGATCAGGATCAGCGTGATCACCGTGGCAAATAACACACCAAAGGCCAATGATACTGCCATTGGGATGACAATTTTAGCTTGTAAGCTGGTTTCCATAATGATTGGTAACACGCCAATAAAGGTAGTGATTGAGGTGAGCATAATCGCTCTAAAACGACGTGCACCAGCTTGCATTACTGCGTCTTTTATTGCTACGCCATCAGCACGTGCTTTATTAACAAAGTCCACCATTACTAATGAATCGTTCACAACAACACCGGCTACAGCAATGATCCCGAAAATTGATAAGCCACTCATTGTCATGCCTAAAATCATATGGCCAAACATGGCACCAATAACCCCAAATGGGATCACTGACATAATAATCAATGGTTGTGAGTATGAGCGTAGTGGGATTGCCAATAACGCGAAGATAATCATCATTGAAAGTGCAAAATCACGCACTTGCTCAGCAACGCTATCCATTTCTTCTTGAATACGTCCAGCAACACTACTTTGTACACCTGGGTAGTTCTTTAGTAGTGCCGGTAAGTACTCATCACGTATTTCTTCAGCAATGGCAAAAGGTTCAACTTGGTCGGTATCAACTGCTGCCCATACGTTAACAGTACGCTTTGAGTTTTCGCGGCGAATACGGTTTACACCATCAACCAGTTTTACATCGGCAATTTCAGCCAAAGGTACTTCTGCGCCACTAGGTGTAATGATACGAGCACTGGCGATATCGCTGATCGAGTTACGAGCTTCTTCAGGGTAGCGGATCATTACTTTCACTTCCTCGCCGTCACGTAGAATACGCTGTGCTTCAAGGCCGTAGTAACTAAAGCTGACTTGTGAGGCAACATCGGCAAGGGTTAAACCCATGCTGTACGCCAGTGGTTTTAAGTCAAGCTGTACTTCATCTGTAGCGCTTTGCATTGAGTCATTTACATCACCCACACCTTCCATGGTGTTGAGTTTTTCTTTAAGTTTTGCTGCTACTTCTTTTAGTTGTTTGGCATCCTTTCCTTCTAGGCGGAAGCTCACATCACCGTCGTCTCGACCACCATTCATAATACTGTCTTGAATGGTTAGTGTTTTCACGCCCGGTAAAGGAGGCATTTGTTCACGCCATAGTGCGCTCAATGCAAAGGTATCGATAGGGCGTAACTCAGGATCAATTAATACTGCCATAATACTGGCATCGGTACGTCCACGTAAGCTAACGGAAAGATCGCGTACCATAGCTGTGCCATATTGCTCTTTAAGTTGTTTATCAACATTGATAATAACTTGCTCTATTTTTTGCGCGGTTTCTAGGGTTGCTTGTTCAGACGATGCTAAGTTCATTTCGACTGAGATACGTGGAAAGTCATGAGGAATTTTAGGGTTCGCTACAAACTTCACTAAACCACCGGCAAACATCCCAGCACTGACAATTAATACACAAATAAAACCAATAATTACGGTATAACGATAATGAATACAATGGCCAATAAATGGCGTGTAATAGTTATCAACAAACCGTTTTAAACCGCCATCCATCACTTTACGGAGGCGATGTAATGGGTTTTTCGGATTTGGTTCTCGGTGTTTCATTGCTGCTATGTGGGCTGGTAAAATAAGTTTTGATTCAATCAGAGAGAAAATCAAACACAGGATAATAACCCCGCCAATGGCTTTTGAAAACGCAGCACCAGGGCCACTTGCTAAAGTTTGCGGTAAAAAAGCAGCGATGGTAGTTAAGACACCGAAGGTGGCAGGCATTGCGACGCGCTTAACACCACGTACTACGTTATCAAGAGAGTGGCCATGTTTTTCAATTTCAGCACTGGCTGATTCACCTACGACGATGGCGTCATCAACCACAATACCTAGCACTAATATAAAGGCAAATAGTGATGCTAAGTTGATGGTGACATCTAAAAAGCCCATCGGCATCATTAAAAACGCGCCAAGGAATGACACAGGTAAACCCATCATCACCCAAAATGCTAAGCGTAGGGGTAAAAATAGCGCAAGTACCACCATAACCAATAGACCACCCCACACCATGTTGTCGATCATCATGTCTAATCGACCCTCTAGGTAGTAGGTTAAATCGACAATCGGCGTGAGTTTAACACCCGCTGGAAGTTGACCTGCTTTATCATTAAGGTATTGCTTAAGAACTTTTGCAACTTTGGTAATATCTTGATCTTTTGAGGCATTTACTTCAAACGACAAGGAATTTTTACCATTGTATTTAGAGTATTGTAAGCCTTCTGCAAAGCCATCGTTAATGGTTGCTACATCGCCTAAATACACTTGTGCACCATCTGGTAGTAATATCAATGGCAGTTTGGCAAATTCATCCCCTCGGTAAGCTTGTTTTTCAACCCGCATCGAAATATAGCCGTTTTCAGAGCGAATCTGACCTGCAGACATATTGGCTGAAAAAGCACGCACTGCATTCGCAATGTCTCTAAAAGTTAAACCATACTCACGAAGTTTATCAGGGCTAACTTCAATACCAATTTCATAATCAAGGCCACCATTAAATTCAACTAAGTTAATTTGTGGCAGTGCTTGCAGTTCGTCTTTGATATTGTTGCCAAGTTCTTTGAGCTGATAATTGCTCATGTCACCGTATAAGGCGAGGATCATTACTTCTTGCTCAAACTTATCATGGCGCACAATAGGACGCTCCATGTCTGCAGGGAAGGTGTTGATTGCATCAACCTGCATTTTTACTTCATCGAGCACTTCTTTAGTATCATATTTTTCTTCAATTTCGATCCACGCTTGAGAATAACCGCGGTTTGAATAAGTAATCTTCCGTTTAATACCCTCTAGGCCTTCGAGAGCTTCTTCTACCTTGATGGTGATGCCTTCTTCTACTTCTTGTGGGGCAGCACCTGGGTAGACAGCTTGGACGCTGATCCAGTTATTTTCAAATTGTGGGAACATTTGTTTGCGAATAGAAAACGCGGTTAAAATACCACCCACTAAAATAAAAATCATTAATAGGTTTGCTGCAACAGGGTTGCGAGCAAACCAGGCAATTAAGCCTTTTTCGCTATGGATGGTCATGCTCTATTCCTCTTTCAGTGCAAGTTGAGTTGCAGCTGCAGGTTTATCAGAGTCATTTAGCTTTACTTGCATGCCTTCAGTTGGGAAATCTAAAGCCGAGGTGATCAATTGCTCACCATCATTTAAGCCTTGTGAAGCGATGACCATGCCATTTTGCTCTCTAATAATATTAAGAGGTTTGAACGAAAGGGTTAAATCATCATTCATTACCACTATTTTACCGTTTTTCACTAAGTGATGAGGAACGATAATCGCATTATCAAGCTCGCGGCCAGAAATGGTCGCATTGATATAAGAGCCAAAGCGCAGCGGTTGCTCACTGTCATAAGGTGTATTTACTTGCGCCACTAAATAGCTCATACGACTTTTTTGATCAATAACACCTTCGCTGCGGACAATTTTTGCCTGCCAAGTAGTTGGCTTACCAGCATAGTCTGCACTGAGTGTTACATTCGCGCCGATACCGCTATCGATTAGGTATTGTAATTCTTTATCTGCCACAGGAAGGCGAATTTCAGCCACTAAGGTTGAACTGAGAGCGCCAAATTGGCTTCCAGGATTAACTACGCTGCCTAAACTAATTGCACGTTCAGAAATAATCGCATCATAAGGCGCTTTTATGTATGTGCGCTCTAAATTACGTTTTGCACGTTTTTCAGACGCCTGTGCTGCACGGTAACGCGCTAGTTTTTCGGCTAATTGTGGTTTGCGTAAATATAATTGAGATGGGATCATTTGATTTGAATCGTCTTTTATTCGATCCCACTCTGCCTGTGCTACATGAGCTTGCGCTCGTTCAATTTCTAGATCAGAGCTGGCTTGCGCCATGCCTGCTTGGGCTTCAATTAACGCTGCTTCATAATCATTTGGATCTATTCGTGCTAGAATATCGCCTTGTTTGACAAATCCACCTTGCACAAATTGCTCAGAGACAAATACCACTTGACCGCTTACTTGCGCAACCAGTGGGGTGTGATCTTTTGCTTTTACTACACCATAGGATTTTACGTCTAGCGTAATTGCATCAAGGTGAACTGCGCTAACTGATACCAGAGGGCGTGTATCTTGTGCTGGCTTTTCTTCTGGCGGTTGTTTCATTGCTGAAAACGCAACAGCAAGACCTACACCGGCGACTAATACGGCAATAGGTAGAATTATTTGTTTTTTAGTAGCCACTGGGCTTTCCTCATAATTAGGTGACACAGCAATTATAATGAATAAAGTGTTTACAAGGCGTATTAAGATGTAACAAGTCATTACACAATTAACAAATTAGCGAAATAGATTACAAAAGGGGCAAAGATGAATACATCACCAATGGCGTGTCGACTCGGGTGTGGGGCTTGTTGTATCGCACCAAGTATTAGCTCACCAATTCCGGGGATGCCTAATGGCAAAAAAGCAGGAGAGCGCTGTATTCAGTTAGATAACAACAATTTATGTAAGTTATTTGGTGATGAAAGGCGGCCAAAAGTATGCAGTGATTTTAGTGCGACGATTGATGTGTGTGGAACAACGAATGCGCAAGCGCTGCAATTAATTACCGAGCTTGAACAAATGACATAAAAAAACCGCATCTTAAAAATGCGGTTTTTATACATATTTTTTATTTACCAGCTATAAGTTGCAGTTAGTGTGTATTGCTCACCGCGCCCAGGTGTGCCTGGAATTTCCTCAAATGATTCATCCCAAAGGTTATCTGCTGCTAAGGTAATAAAGAAGTTTTGCAGTATCGGTGGCGTTACTTTTAACGTCAGCTGAGTAAACAAGGCTTCATCATCAGAGCGTCGCAGCGCATTTTTATGCTGTTTACGCCATTCATTATCAATCCGAAACTCTAATATATCCGTCGGGCTCCATACAGCACCAAGAGTTAAACGGTGATCAGGGAAGTTTAAGGCATAAAAGCTTGCATCGACATCTGGCGAGCCATAGGTTTCTGATTTATGGAGGTAGGTGTAACTGGCTATAATTTCAGTATTTTCAAATTGCTTAGTGGCTAAAAATTCAAGGCCAGCGGTATCAATATCAACTGGTTCGGCAAAACGCGCTGAGGTTGAATCAAAGCTAAATGTCCAGTCAGTTAAGTTATTATCTTGGCGGTAAAAAATAGCCGAATTAAGCTGCCAACTTTGTTGTTCTAGTAATAAACCCAGTTCTAAGTTTTTGGTGGTTTCACGCTCAAGGTTATAATTACTTCTAAACAATCCACCAGAGTCATTGCCACCAATAGCAGTATAACCTGCAACTTGACTGGCCTCAGCGTAGGATAAATAAAATGTCCGCTCAGTGGCGTTACTATTAATTGTATTGAATGTGATATCACCTATCAGCGATAATTGTGAGTCATCGCGGTTGGTATCATCGAAGGCTGCGCCTAAACGCACTGTTAGCTGCTGATTGTTCTCAAGAGCCACAGTGTATTCTGGCAATACACTGATTTTATAATAGTTACGCGAAGTAAAGTTATTCTCAAGCGTGGTTGATTCAATGGAATCTTCAATAAATTGTGCTGAGTAGTTTAGTGAGAACACATCGTTTTGAGCATGTCGCCCGGAGATGGCGAATGATTTAACTTCTGTTTCGTGAAAAGCTTCAAACGCGCTTGGGTTTTCACGAGAGTAAATATAATGGTCGTTATTTTTTCGATAATAAGCCGATACTTCAAACTCACTGTTTGTTGCATAACTTTGTTTATGGTTAAGCATTAACAGTTGCGTTTCTAAGTCTTCTGTTTCATTCACGCCAAATGGGGTATAGAGGTTCGGCCAGCCAAAAAATTTCTCTTGTGAGCCAAAAAATAAATCAGTTTGTGAATCTGCACTCGTTAATTGCACACGAGCTGTAGCGCGATTAAAATCATGATCGCCAAAATCAATTGAGCCATCGCTTTGTGAATGAGAATATTCCCCTTCAAAACCTAGGCGCCAATCGGCGATTGTATCTAAAGGGATACTTTTACCAGCATGAACACTCTGTAAATTAAAGTCGTTAGTGCCTACACCTACAGATACACTGCCACCAGTGGTAATTGGCTTCCAACCAAACGACACAGTACCTACTGAGCTATTTACACCGTAAAGTGCATTATCAGCACCGGTCAATACACTTGCGCCAGTGAGCATTTGTGGTGCAATAGGAATTTCTGCAAAATAATGGCCTGATTGCGGATCGAGTAAAGTAGCACTGCCGACTCTAAAACCGGTGTTTTCAAAGATACCGCCACGAATAGTAACATCAGCTTGTGCTTCTGCCATGTTACGCGATTGCAAATCAACACGAGGGTCATACTCTAAATTTGATATAGGTGAGTCAAAGGTACCTACTGGTAACGTATTTGCTGTAGGGGATGCCTCGATTGTTATTTGCTCAATGGTTGTCGATTCTTCAGAGTCATCTGCCGCATAAGCAACATTTGATATGCTGGCAAGTACTGCGGGTATAATAAGGTGCGAGGTACGGTTCATGTTGTTTTTCTCATATTCTTTATGTGCGATTGCGCTATAAATTAAAGTCGTAACACTTTTTTATAGCGTGATAAAATAGCAAAATTAAACAGTCACGATTTTTGGCGCTATTGTACATTAATTCGAAAAAACTGCATTTGATAATCATTCTTAAAATGAAAGCATTACACTGTCTTTGCTTGTTAAATATATTAGGTCCCTCTATGAATGAAAAACAACCAGCTAACTTTTATGCTCGCCAGCAAACTATTTATTTTGCGGGAGGGTGTTTGTGGGGCGTGCAAGAGTTTATGAAGCACTTACCCGGAGTAGTTATTACAGAAGCAGGGCGGGCTAATGGTACAAGTGATAATACACAAAGTGAGTACGATGGTTATGCAGAGTGTGTCAAAGTCATTTTTGATACTGATGCTGTCACGGTTAATAAACTAATTGATTATTTCTTTGAAATTATTGACCCATACAGTATTAATAAGCAAGGTGATGATGTGGGTGAAAAATACCGCACGGCTATTTATAGTGAAGAGCAAAGTCACTTAACGTTAGCAAGCGATTATATCAGCCAACGAGATGATGCCGACAAAATAGCTGTACAGGTTAAACCGCTAACAAATTATGTCCCCAGTGATGCTGAGCACCAAGACCGACTAACTAATCATCCAGATGATTACTGCCATATACCGCTAGATTTACTGCATAAATATAAGGCGGATTAGCATTTACTAATTTAATAAACCTGCATAGTTTAACTTTCATAAAAAATGCTATGTATAATTAATTATAAGAAGGACTTATGAATCTAGTAGAAATGTTGAAAGATCATTCTAGTGTAGTTGGCCAAGGCCAAGGCCAAGCAAGAAAAAAAGTTTATGATCTAGAAGCAAGATTAAATATTGATTTACCAAAAGATTTTTTTGATTACCTGGTAAACTTAAATTATGCAGAAATATTTGATGAGCCTATTTATGGGATTAACCCTGAGATAAAACGTTTAGATATTTACGAACAAAATAAGCACACTGAACATTTTAGATATGGGTTTCTTATGGTCTTTTCAAACGATATAGATGGTACTATTTATATTAGACCCGATACAAGCAATGTATACAATGCTAGCTTTACTAGTCCTATAGCCAATTCGTTCACAGAATTTGTGGCGAATGTGCTAAAAGAGGCATAAGACTTACAAAAAAGCTCACTAAATAGTGAGCTTTTTTGAATGCTAATTTAAAGTGTTATTTTAGTTTTTCTGGTGGAAAACCACTTAAAATTGTTGCAACGGCTTCTTGTACTGCTTTGTTACGCTCTTCAGGTGTTTGTTTCTTCTGAAGGCGACCTTCACGAGCACCACGCCAAACAAGCTGGTTAGAGGCACGGTCAACAACATCAATCACTAAAGTGCCCACATCATATTCATGGGTTGTTGTTTGCGTGTTATAACCCATGCCCCAGTAGTTCCAACGTGCACCGTAACCTACATTAAATGTATCAACGTCAACTTTAGTATCAACAGAGGCATGATAGTTAATTAATACATCTGCTGATGCTTCATCGGCAGGTGTCATACCGTTTGCTTGTAATTGTGCATTTACCGCTTCACGCACACGTTTTTCCATCAATGGACTGATTTGATAGTTACCAGCGTCAGCCAAGGTCGCTTGTGGAAACCAAGCAAATGTTTTGTAGTTACCAAAGTCCACAGATTTGTCGTAGTCAATATCAGGCGTTTTTGCACACGCTGCTAGTAGTAATACAGCAGCTGCAATTAGTATATTTTTCATGGAGTTTGCTCCTTGGCAAATTTAATTACTATTCGTTTGATAACATAACATAGAATTAATTCAAGGAAATGTTATTTTTTACCTGTAATTTGTGTACATGATAAGTACTAATTAGTTTAGTCGTCCTTGACTGAATGATGCATTAATTTACACAAACGTGGCTATTGTCTTATTCATGCTCTACTTCTATCCAATCCTTTTCATCTACCCAGTTCTGGGCGCCGTCTTTAACGGAGCGAATTGGCACAATATAATCACAGCTAATTTGTGGTTTCACCGAGGCAAATATTGGCACAAAGCCAAAGCTGAGTGCGGTTTCTATAATTGCTTTTTGATTTTGCGGATCGATATCGGCCGCTTCATCAATATAAATCGGGATGCGGTATAAGTTTTGCTCTTGGTCGCTTAATAAGTAGCGGATAAACAACATACCGCATAATAATTTTATGGTGATACGCGTACCGTTTGAGCCAGCCGAATCAATTTTTTCAAAATGCTCGGTTTCGCCTGCACGGTTTACTACTTCAAAGCGAATATCAAATAAGTCAGTAAGGGTTAAACCGGCTTTATCAGAGGCAAGTTTAATTAAGTGATCTTTTGCTTCGTTGACAGCACTTTCACTGTAGGGTTCTTGGCTGAGTAAATCCAGCGTATCACCTTGTTCAAACTGATTTGAGGTACTGATTATGGTATCAATACTATCAACCAACATTTTGCGTGGTATCACGTTAATTTTAAATGCTTGTAAGTTTGAAATACGATGCTGACTAATGCCTTTATTGAAGCTGTTCATTTCACGGCGCAGTCTGTCTAAATCTTCACGCAGTCCCTTAATCGTCGCGGCTACTTCTGTGAGTGCAACCCGGGCTTGGCGTTCAACCGCATCACGTTCGTTATCAATATTATGGAACGCGCCAATCAATTTCTGGTATTTACTAAACTCGTTATTTTCGTTATCAAATTTGGTAATACCGGCATTGTAAATATGCAAATAGGTATTACGAACGTTGATATCAAAATTACGCAGCTCTTGGCAATCTTTATTAAAGTGATGAACTAAGTCACTGAGATTATCAAAGTCAATTTGCACATCAATCATATACGGGGTGACTTTACCGCTATATAAATCCAGCGTGTGGTCAATTCGTTCAGATTTCACTTGGCGTAGGCGCTCGGCTTGGCGTGAAATTAAATCTTTTTTCGATTTAATAATCGAGCGTCGATCACTAATTGAACCGCTGTTATTTTGAATATCTTGTAAGTAGCTATCAACTTGCTCGCGTTCAGCCAATAATTGCTCTTTTAAGAGTGTTTGTGCATCAATAGATTGCAGCATAACCTGGAATTGTTCAAAGCGTTTAAGTGCGCTTTCTGCTGCCATGAGTTCATCGTATAAGGCATCTTTTTCTTTTTGTTTGTCGGCCACATTGGCGGCCACATCACGCTGTTGCTTAAATTCATTGAGTGACTGTTCTAGGGCGCTGAGTTGCGCAGTAAGTTGCTCTTTATTTTCACCGCTTTGCATCTGCACCGGTGAGAGTTTTTTCAGCTTGATGGTCGCGCCTGGCAGGGTAAGCACGCCGCCTTTCACGTTATCTGATAATTGCTCTAAAAATGCACCAAAGGCATCTTCATCAGTGATATCTATATCACCATTACTGGTGGTGGCAAATGACAGAATGTCAGGGTTTAGAATACGCGAGATCTCTTCAACTTCTTTAAGTGATAAATCCTCGCGCATACGGGTAAATAAATTAAACTCAAGATTTTTAAGCTGTAGCTTTAAGCTTTTGATCTGCTTTTGTGTTTCACTAATACGGTAATCAAGAGTATGCAGGCTTTGCCCTTGTGCACTGTTGATAGAATGCGATAGTGACTCGTAATCTTGCTTTAATTGACCAAGGCTTACTTTTAAGGTTGCCATGTTAACCAATTCAAATTCAGATTTTAGAGCACCAAAGTCTAAAAACCATTGCTCTATTTGTGTTTGCCTGCGTTCAATATCGCGCGATTGTTGTACATAAAGTTGTTGTTTTTGTTCAAACTCGTGCTTTTCGTGTTCAATGTCTTCAAGGGCAACATTAAGCTCGCTCAATTGCGCCTCTTGGTAGCTATCAAAATCGATTAATGCTTGGTCAATTTTGGGGGCGTATGCGGCTAATTTACCTTTGAGTACGGTTTGGTTTTCAAGCATTGATTCAAGGGCGCAGATAGGCTCTTGCATCGACTCGAGTGCTTTTAGCTCACGTTTTGCGCGGTTTACTTTATCAAAGGAGCGACGCCATACTTCATAAAAATCGACCTTTGAGTTTGACATGTGGCGTTCAAATACGCGTAACATAAAGCGCTTTACGTCGGCAGCGCCTAATTTATGCAGGTTCAAAATACGGCGGAAAATTTCTTTATAAATTGCCGAATCTTGCACGTTGTTAAGCGGGATCATCTTTAAGTTAATGTCGCCATCAAATGGCGTGGCACCACCCGTTAATAGTGCGTTGAGCTCTTGCGCTTTAAGCTCAATAGGGTTAAAGCCTTGCTCTTTTAAATGATTAAACAGTTTAGTGAACTTAATGATGGTTTTACCTTGAGTATACTGCTCAAGATCAAGCTTGCCTTGGTAACAAAAAAACTGATGTGCGTAACCGGCAATTTTACCAAGCCCAGCTACACCAATCACCACCGGGCCATGGGGTAGGTCGGCTTCGAGTAAAATATAGGATTGATCTGACGAAAAATAAAATTTACGGGTTTCGTCTAAATCATGACCGTCCCATTCTGTTAGGCGTAAATCATTAATAAGCGGAAATTGCAGAGCATTGATCACCGAGCTTTTACCGGTGTTATTTGGTGCACAAATTGAGCTGCTTTTATCAAGCGGGATCACACATTTGGCATAACCGGCGGTGTTTAATAATGCCAGCTTACTGAGGCCGTATAGGTTTTTCATTATTCGTCCTCTCCAATATAGGTTTCTTCGTTTACTTCCATTAAGGCATCAATATAACGGTAGATAGGTGCTTGCAGCATAAAGCCGCCTTCTACTTCACGGGCAAGGCCAAGTCGAATCATGCGTAAGTACACGTCTTTACGTAGGTCTGATCCTGAAAAAATTTCGAGTTGATCAAATAAGTGCTTGTTCATTTGCACTAAAGTTTGCATCAGTTCTAAATCATTCACTTCATCAAATAAGGCACGCATTGGGTCTTTACCTGAGTTTGCATAGTGCTCAATTAAGATATAAATGGTTAAGGCAATCGCGCGGGAAATTTTCCCCATATTGGGTGTACTTTCATCACTGGCAAAGTAATAAAAACCACGGCTGTCATGTTGTAAATCGTGGCCAAGGGCGCTGAATAATGCGCGGTAATGATCAATTTGTTGATCAAGCTCTTGCCACATTACGGTGTCTTGTTCGCTAATGTGATAGCCGGTGACTAATTTTTTATTAATTGCTTGTAGATGACTAAGTTCATCTAAATTTATCTGTGTCATAACGGTTACTCATCCACTGTTGGTGTTTGCTGAGGGTCAACAGGCTTAGAATTAAAAGGGAAAAGAGAAAAATGTTGCCCGGCAATTTTCACGCGCATTTTCTCATCACTTTGATTGATTTCAATATCGGTGTCACTTACCAGCTTTTGATATAAAAACAGCATTTCGTCGGCTTCAAGGTCGGGGTAGCTTTGCTCTAAAAAGGTCAATAATGGTTGTGGCTTTTTACGTTTAGCATTGAAGCGTTTTTTAAAGTTTGCTTTAACATTATTGTAATCTGGAATATTGGGCGTAACAAAAGCAGGTACATCTTGTTGATCAGGAAGTTCGTATTCACTGTGTTCAAACTCAACAAGTGCAGCCATATAAGCGACCATATGGCGCTGTTGCCCCAATGAGAATCGCTGCGTGTCAGAGACAAAATGTGGTTGTACGGCGCTGAGCATATTATCAACGCCATTTTTACGTACTAAACCAAGTACTTTAGCTGCTTGACGAGTGATCATATTATTACGGCGCAACTCTTCACGCAGTGGCATTAGCATATCGGCACTTTTACGCAGGCTTTCGCGACCAACTAAATGCATTTCTAAAATTCGGGTACGTAATCGTTCAAGCATGCGTTTATCTTGATAAGCTTTACCGCTGCGTTCAATATATTCGATTTGCGTGCTGATTTGTGTTTCGATGGTATTAAAACAAGCATGAAAATCGCCACGAATATCAACCATTTCAAGCATTGGTTCAATGTATTCATCAAACGCTTCAATCACCGCTTGATAACGCTTTTGTAATGATTGCACCGCATTATTAGCTTTTGCTTGTTCTACAATATTTAAAATGGCATTTTCGTTGTGGGCAAATAGTTTCATTATTTTACGCACCCGATCATCCATAATGCGGCTAAAACGGCGCATCTCGTCGTAGTCTTCAATACTACCGGCATTGTCTAAACGGTTACCCAAACGGGCTAAATCTTCAACCAGCACGCTAATTTCTTGCGCCAAGCCTAAATGTTCTTCCTGCAATAAAAAAGTGGCAAAATCTGCAATTGCACGGTTAATTTCAAGTTGTGACGATTTAGCCAAGGGAATAATAATATCTTGGTTTAAAAGGCGGTTGGTTTCTTTGTAAATGCGCTCATTTGACCACGTAGGTTGTTTTTGTTTGATCGCATTTTGCACGTCTTTTAGGCTGAAATCAGCCATTTTAAAACGTTTAAATAGCAGCTCTAACATTCCCCAGTGCTCTGTTAGGGTATTTAGCAACTTTTTAGCTGGGATCATAAAACTCCAAAAATCCTAATTTATCTTGTAAAGCCGGCTTGTTAGGCCTCAGCGATTAGTCGTAGAAAAGCAAATTGACAATAGTTTTACACATTCTTTGGTGCTAGACTGCGCGCCGTGTCGTCCTGCGGCTCATAACATACAATTTTTACATTTTTATAAAGGTTGTTCAAACACCATGGTAACTGCAATTATCCTAACCCTGATAACGCTAGCATTCGTGCTCATCGTTATAGAGGATATTATCCATGTAAACAAGGCCAAAACCACGCTTTTCTTTGGTACTTTATGCTGGATTATCTTATTTATCTCGCCGCTTCACGGGCAAAGCCCCGAAAACGTACAACATCAACTTGACCACAATATTTTAGAGATTGCCACACTCTGGTTGTTTTTAATGGCTGCAATGACCTTTGTAGCCTATTTGAACTCCAAAGGTTTTATCCAAAATATTGTGCATAAGATAATGCCCAGTGCTATTAGCGAACGCAAACTGATGTTTTTGATTGGCGGGTTCTCCTTCTTATTTTCGTCGATTTCAGACAATATCACAGCCACATTAATTTCCCTTGCGGTGGTGATGTCGTTAAAACTCGATCCGAAAAAGCTAATTAAATACGCTACGCTTATCATCTTTAGTGTGAACTCGGGCGGAGTGTCGTTAATTACCGGTGATGTTACTACCTTGATGATTTTCCTTGATGACAAAGTTACCATTGGTCACTTGCTATTGTTGGTTGTGCCTGCGTTATTTAGCGTGGCGCTATTGGCCATTATGCTGTCATTTGGGCTCAACGGCCAAGTTGAGTTTACCAAACAAGAGGACCGTCGCATTGAGAAAACAGATATCACTATTGCAGTGATTTTCTTATCAACGATTGTCGGGACATTAACGTTAAGCGTGCTTTATCATGTGCCGCCTTTGTTAACTTTCTTATTTGGTTTGTCGTTGATGTTTTTAGTAGCGCAATTTTTAATGCGCAAAAAAGATGTGAATAAAAAAATCATCGATTATATTCGCGAAATAGAATACGACACCTTGCTGTTCTTCGTTGGCGTATTATTACTTGTAGGCGCCCTGAAAGAAGTCGGTATGCTCAGTAAGTTCACTCACCTTTACGAGTTAATGCCAGCACAATACGCTAATTATTTAATGGGTATATTATCAGCTGCGGTTGACAACGTACCACTAACGGCTGCGTTACTTAAAGCTGAAATAGTGATGAGTCCACAACAATGGTTGTCGTTTACGTATGCAACTGGGGTGGGGGGGTCCATGCTTATTATTGGCTCGGCTGCCGGTATTATCGCTATGAGTAAAGTAAAAGCGCTTACCTTTATGAGTTATTTACGTATGTCGGTGTATTTATTAATCGCTTATACAATTGGTTATATGGGATCGTATTTAGCTGGTAGCTTTATTTAATTGCTTTTATTATTTAAAACAACTTGACAGCTAGACGTCTAAACGATAACTTTCAAAGCCCGCTTAATAGCGGGTTTTGTTATTTAATTGCTAATAATTTAAGTAATTAATCTAACATTCAGAAGAGGTGCGGTACTTAGGTACTTAATGTTAGGCGACGTATGCCTGTAATCATTAAGGAGGGAAGTACTCGCCGAGGAAAGCAACTGGACGTCACAGTGGTTTTTCGGTTTATGGGGCTGAATCCTCAAAACTGTCACCAATTAGGTGGAGAGCTTCTGGCAGTGGACTTTTCTTATCGAGCACCCCCTTGCCAAGTTCTTCTTGTTTTATCGTGGTATGAATGCCACAAAAGGAGACGACATGAATACCCAATTAGCTGCAACTAACTTGCAACAGTCAGCACAAAATCAAAAATCAGACTACGTAGTCGCAAAGTTCGGTGGCACCAGTGTGGCTAACTTTGAAGCGATGAGCCGTTGCAGTGAAATTATTGTAGCCGATAACAACGTACGAGTAGTGGCCGTCAGTGCCAGCGCAGGAGTGACTAATCACCTTGTGACCTTATGTAAAAAAGATTTATCAGCAGATGAGCGCAATGAGAACATTGCTGGCGTTATTGCTATTCAAGAAGCTATTTTAAATGAGCTGTCATTGGATGCTGATTTAGCTCATGGCTTTGATGAAACCATTAAAGCTTTTAAGTCACTTGCCAGTGAGCCACTAAAATCAAAGCAACAACATGATGAGTTATTGAGCTTTGGTGAGCGTTTATCATCCTATTTATTTACTCAGGTACTGCGTTTAAATGGCTTAAATGCGGTGCGTTTTGATGTGCGACAGGTATTAAAAACCGACAGCCAGTTTTCTAAAGCAACCCCAGATGTAGCTGCAACAGCAATGGCCGCAAAAGAGCATTTAATTCCGTTATTAGCTGAACAGGTTATTGTAACTCAAGGCTTTATAGGCAGCGACGCGCATGGTCAAACTACCACACTTGGTCGTGGTGGTTCAGATTACAGTGCGGCATTACTGGCCGAAGCTATAAACGCTAAAAGCGTGCACATTTGGACTGATGTCGTGGGCATTTTTAGCACCGATCCGCGCTTATGTGCTAAGGCTACGCCGATTGTGCGTTTAAGTTTTGATGAAGCGGCCGAAATGGCTACCTTTGGGGCGAAAGTATTACATCCGGCAACTATCTTACCTGCGAGCCGCAGCCATATTAGTGTGTTTGTTGGTTCTAGCCGTGAGCCTGAACGTGGTGGTACCTGGATCGAACGTGAGAAATCACAAATCCCCGGAATTCGTGCTGTCACGCAGCGTAAAAATCAAATATTGTTAACCTTAAAAAGCCCCGAAATGCTTTTGGCTAGTGGTTTTTTAGCTCACGTGTTTACAATTTTAAGTGAGTTTAATATCTCGGTTGATTTGGTAACTACCTCAGAGATAAGTGTTGCAATTACTTTAGATAATGCGCCAAATGCCTCGCGTCCTGAGCTTGATCAAGAATGCCTTGATAAGTTAGCGGAGTTTTGCCACGTGTCGGTTGAGAACAATTTAACCTTAGTGGCATTAATTGGTTCACAAATTCAATTACGTCAGCAAGAAATTAACTTAATGAATGTATTAAGCGATTTTAATATTCGCTTAATTTGTCATGGCGCAAGTAAACATAACCTGTGCTTTTTAGTGGAGCACAGCGAGTCAGACTTTGTTGTGCAAGCGATCCACAGCCGTTTATTAGAAGTTCAAAACGCCGCGTAATTGGGCGGTAGAATTTACCACAGAGCACTGCCAGTCAGTGCTCTTGTCACTTACCACACTGATATCAAACTCATTATATTGACAACTCAGCGCTGTTAAATTTGCTCGCTCAAGTTCAGTAAATACATTGGGGCTGAGTAATTTTGCAATTGGTTGGCTGGTGGCTTTGGCAAGTGCTTCTTTTAAGGTCCATATTCTAAAAAATCGTTCTGCACTTTGCTGATCTTGCGTTATTAAATTTACCTCATCAAGATGATAAAAATGCTTAGCGAGCTTTGCAAATGGGCGCTTCAGGTTTATTTTTTCAATATCAAAACCAAATTCAATTCGTTCTACATTTAATGCAGCACCCACAAAACCATTAGAGTGGGATAAACAACTACGCAATACTGTGTCACGGTCAGTTATATGTAGCAGTAATTTACTGCTTTGCTGGTCAAATTCAGAGCTAATATGGTTATTTGCTAGCTCACGAAATTGTGGCATCGTTCGTTTTACCAAATACTTAAGCAGTAGCCGAGTGGCTAAATATTCTTGCTTGGCTTTGTAACTTTTTCTACGGGTGATAACCGTCAGTTCAAATGGGCTTAATAGTGCGTTTAAATCGAATTCATCGACATTTAACAGCTGGGCGTCAAATAATAAAATAGTATTCGCATTGAACGGCTGCACGCTGTGTTTGGTGATAACGAGTTGCTGTTGAAAAAATAACGCAGGCATAAAATCCACAATTAAAGTGATAAAAGAACAAACATGTTTATATTTTGTGCGGTTGTGCGCTGGTTAATTAAGCCAAGGCAAATTTATTACTCTGTGAGAGTTAAATATGGTTTAATTCACAATAATGAAAAATAATAACAGATTTGTAGATGTATGGCACAATTGCGTGATGGTTTTCAAAGCCGCCTTGGCTTTGTTTTAGCAGCTTCTGGCGCTGCAGTTGGATTAGGTAATATTTGGGGATTTCCCACGCAAGCGGCAAATCATGGCGGCGGCGCGTTTTTACTAGTCTATTTTATAGTTATCTTTTTTTTAGCCTTGCCAGCTTTATACACTGAGTTGTACTTAGGTCATAAAGCGCAAGCTAATCCGGTTAAAGCACTTAGACAAGCATGGCAAGAGCAAGCACCGCAAGTAGGCGCTGCTGCTGGTTATTTAGGTTTAGCCGGTGCGATTGTGATGCTGAGCTTTTACTCAATTGTTGCAGGTTGGATGCTTGCTTATGCCCTTGAACCCATTGCTAGCTTTTTTGGATTTACCACCGTCAGTGCGTTTTTACACACGGATTCGATGGCGCGTAATTTTGTATTTACACCACTGATGCTGATCCTCACTGCGAGTATTATTCTCAAAGGTGTTAAATCTGGCATAGAAACATGGTCGCGACGGTTAATGCCGATGCTATTGGTGTTACTCGTTGTGCTAATTGCTTATATAGCCACGCTTGATGGCGCAAGTGAAGGCTTTGCTGCGTATTTAGTGCCAGACTTTAGCCAAATACTCGACCCAGGTTTAATTATTGCGGCAATGGGGCAGGCGTTCTTTTCACTGTCACTGGGTGTCGGTTGTATGATGATTTATGGCTCGTACTTGCAGCCTGATGCTAATTTGCCGCGGTTAACCGCGTCGGTAGCGTTACTTGATACAGGGGTTGCCTTTTTAGCGGGTTTATTAATTATTCCTGCAATTTACGTGGCGCAGCACAATGGCGTGCAAGTATTTAGTGATGGAAAATTAGTGGGAGAAGGGCAACTAATTTTCGCAATTCTACCGCAGTTATTTAATACTATGGGCGAAATTGGCTTATTGGTTGGTTTACTGTTTTTTGTACTTATGTCGATTGCATCACTCACATCGACTATTTCATCAACTGAAATTCCAGTGGCTTTTTTAGTTGAAAACCATCAAGTAGAGCGTAAAAAAGCGACGTTTTTAGTCAGCTTAACGGTTTTAGCCGCGTCATCGTTGATTATTTTCAATTTTGATTGGCTATTTGGTTTAGTGATCATGGTACTGACTCAGTATCAATTACCGCTTATGGGCTTATTTTACTTTATCACTGTAGGGTGGTTGTGGCGCCGTGGTAATCAATTAAATGAGGCTGCAAGTGGCATGCGTTATTGGTTTGCTCAGTACATACGTTATGTGTGTCCGATACTGATGACCGCCGTGTTCGCTAATGTCGCGTTTGGTTGATAATTTAGCTGCCAGTTTTTTAGTTTTAATTGTTAATACATAGTGTTATACCAATCGTTTTAAGTTACTGACCATTTAGCTCACTAGAATGGTTAAATATTTAAGTCGATTGGTATTATATCCAAGGAGGAATTATGAACATAGATGTTAAAGTCCCCACGCTTCCAGACTCAATAAACACAGCAGATATCGCTAAACTTTATGTTAGTGAAGGCCAACTCGTTTATGCCGGTGATGTGTTATTTGATGTTGAAACTGAAAAGGTTGTTTTAGAAATAATGGCCGACTGCAGTGGCATTATTGAGAATATAACGATTGCAAATGGCGACCATGTTAATCCTGAACAGGTTGTAATGACTTTGCAGCAGCTTGCAGACAGCGAACTGCCAGCAAGACCAACAGCTCAACAGCCTCAACCGCGAGTAAACGACTCAGAAAATGACGTTATTGTTTCTCCTTGGTTGAGTAAACTAAATAAAAGTTTAATTATTGCTCTAGCAGTCGGCGCTTTAGCCATCCTTTTTGTGCTGGGTAAATAGCTAAGATGACCAATTATGTAAACCACCCAAGATATGGCAGCGAGCCAATCCTCTCTGGTAATAGTTATACAAAGCAAGAAATCGAGAATGCCTTTTGGTGGTATAAAAGTGTTCGCTACTTTCCTGAGACGGCAATCCCCGCAGTTATCGAAAAACAATGTGACAGTTTATATCCAAGGCAACTCTATGTTGATATAGAAGAGCAATGTGTCGATTGTCATAGAGCGTTTATATTTTTTGCTAAAGAGCAGCAATATTGGTTTGAAGAATTAAAGTTTTGGATTGATGCACATGCGATCAAGTGCTTTGAATGCAGAAAGAAAAGCCGTGCAATAAACCAGTTGCAAATTATCTATGCAAACTTAATCATTAAAGAGCATATAACGCTTGAGGAAACTCAATTGCTCAAGTCCAGCGCGCAGCAACTTTTTGAGTCAGGAGTGATCAAAAAGATTAATAAAATAAATGCTATCCGTAAAATGTAAGTAGACGTATTTAAGGGACCTATGTGATTACGTCTTAACTTGATTTGTCAGAACCGATAAATAGGACTCAATCAAGTCTGGCTGTCACAGATGTGCCAAAATCAGACCTTCAGGCGTAACTCGTTTCTGCCCCAAGATGAGTTAACATAATTGCACTAAAGGGCTGCTTTGAGCTGTGAGTCCAACCAGTCATTGAAAGTGGCTAAATATCGTCGTTAATTGATTAGTAAAACTGCTCTTTGCGCATATATTCATGAAAATGAGCGGTGAGCGCACTTTCTTCTTTCTTATAACATTTAGTAGCAAGAAAAAATTACAGCTGGCAATGAGTTAAGTTATTTGCTAAAAATGATTTATTAATACATGAGCGTGATATCGGCAGAAAGATGCGCGACGTGCGCACTATAAAATTGTTAGGAGCAAAGGACGTGAGGCGTATCCATTATGAATCGTAAATTGATTCCAATAGTTATTCTTTTTATTTGGCTCTGCCAAGCGGGTTCGAGTAGTTTAAAGAACATCGAATATGCAGAGGTAATCTCTGGACTATCGCGTACCTCTGAGCTTGGCGAATGCAACATAGCTGTCGATATCACGAGATCTTGGCCGTTCTCTTGGACAGCACGTTCAGCGAGAATAAATGTAAAAAATCAGAGTGTGGCTTTAACTTCTTTTACAAGTAAATTTAATGTGCCTGATAGAACATTCCTAAAATCACACAATACCAATTATCACTTTACTTGGAGCCGTCAATTAGAAGACCAGCTTGTTGCGTCTTTTGTCGATGTCGAGATGAAACCAAATGGCAGCGTTCAGTCTGTCAATATCGGTTATTGCCCTAACTATCCAGATAATAACGAATTAATAGGGAATTTAGAGTATTGTAATTCACCAGTGCAGCTAATAAAGTGCACCTAACAAGCGCCTTAACTCCGACAATGTTTAGTTGTCATGGTTTTGGCAAACAACGCAAAAAGCCACGCCAACACATTGCGTGTTAGGCGGGTGTTAGGCAACTAGATGAAATATAGTGTCTGTGGAAATAAACCTAAACGGAAAATCGAATTTAAAATTAGTCTGTTAGATTGTTTCGGGCTGTTTGTTCTTTGCATTCCTTTCGTTGCAATTTTGTTTGCGATAGTTTATGGAGTAACATCACTGTTTGTCGGCGCCGTTGGTTCAATTTTGGCAGGTGTAAACACAAACCCTGAACTATTAAGGTCTTTAGTATCTGTAGTTATTTTGTATTTTATACTTGCACGCTTCTTTGTGAAGTACATGCCAAAATTGCTCAATATTCTTGGGTATTTCATCAACTATAAGCTGGTTATCTCGGCAGATTGTGAAAAATGCAGCCATAGTTGCATTACACATAGTTACCCAACTGAGCCACATGCGTAACACATTGCCTAACAAGGCCGTTAAACCGTGGACACAAAACAGTGAGCTTGTGCTCCTTCGTCGCCAATTTTAGCCTGCAATTTTGTGCCGTTTACGGCAAGTGTTACCAATGACCGCTCACAGCACAGAGCAGCCCGTTAACTCTAACTCATTTTTGTCCAAAAACGAGTGTAAGCGTATAGCTAACGACACCTAGCTTTGCTAAAGTTCCAAGGCAGAAGTGGCTCAAGGTTATCTGGCTGCTCTGCAATATGTTGTAAGCAAGTAGTAATATAGTCATGCACTACAAGATCAT
>NZ_JACJEY010000061.1:0-26190 GCF_014164295.1 Pseudoalteromonas sp. SG43-7 | reverse complement strand
GCATGATGATCTAACAGGCGAACCTAAGCAAATCACCGCGTTTTTAGTGGGTTTTGATTCTCCGCTTTATACGTTACAAGTTAGGCGCAATATTAATCAGTACAAACCTGAAGCGTTGCTTGCCATCATGCCTGGTGTAACTTTGCGTGAGCTATGGGAAATGCTGACAATTGTTGAAAAAATCTTGTTGCTGTTTTCTATCGTAGTGGTACTCGTGAGCCTGCTAGGCATGCTAACGACCCTATTGGCCAGCCTTAACCAACGCCGCCGCGAATTGGCCATTTTACGCTCTGTCGGTGCGCGTCCTTGGCATTTATTCACATTGATCAGCATAGAATCACTACTGATAACCTTTTTAGGTTGCCTAGTAGGTTGTGGGTTATTTTATTTATTAATGTCTCTTGCCACAGGTTACTTGCAAAGTAATGCCGGCATCACAATCACCATTGCGATGCTATCGAGCTATGAACTGGTATTGATCGGCGCTATTATGGCGGCCGGCTTTATCGTTGGTTTGATACCAGCCACCCGCGCCTATTTTTACTCATTGTCTGATGGCATGAGCATTAAAATTTAAGAGGAATATCATGCAGTACTTTCAAAAGCTCAGTTTGCTTTGCTTAGTTATTTTTAGCTTTGGTTATAATTTTAGTAGTTATGCCAATGAACCAAAAGAAATTTTTTGGGAAGATTTAATTCCTAAGGGACATGTACAAATAGATACTCAAGATCAAGCTAGCCATGAAGGTACAGAGCAAAATTGGGTGCAACCTGATCTAGATGCACCAATTGTTAAGGAACTCAATGGCCAATCAGTCAGCTTACCTGGGTTTGTAGTACCTCTTGAAGGTGACAGCGAAATGATTACTGAGTTTTTATTAGTGCCTTACTTTGGTGCTTGCATCCACGTGCCACCACCACCACCGAATCAAATTGTTCATGTGACAATTAAAGGCGGCGTGCCAATTGAAAGTTTGTACGATGCCATAGTAGTTACCGGCGTCATCAGCACTGAAACCTGGAGTGGCGACATTGCACAAGTGGGCTATAAAATGACAGCCGTCGGCGTTGCACCGTTTGAGCTGTAACTCAGATACATACCTCAGGCGTGTTGTTCCCAGTGCTGCAAATAGCAGCTCTCAAGTGCAACATGCCTTAACTTATTTTTGGCATTGACTACAGTACACTGTACTACGTTGCCCTAAACGAATTTCTGTTAATGCTTTCTTACATACCATACATGGCTCACCTTTGCGGCCATAAACTAATAACTGTTGTGCAAAGTAACCTGGTTTACCATCACTTTGGGCAAAGTCTTTTAATGTCGTGCCACCTTGGGTGATAGCCGCAGCCAAAGTATCTTTAATAATAGGGATTAATTGCTGATAGCGCGCTTGTGATACTTTTCCTGCTTCACGTTTTGGATGAATACCGGCCTTAAAAAGAGACTCGTTAGCGTAAATATTACCCACACCAACCACCACAGCGTTATCCATAATAAATTGTTTGATTGGCACTTTCTTATTTCGTGACTGCTCATATACGCGCTTAGCAGTAAATTCATCAGTGAGTGGCTCAGGGCCCAGTTTGCTCAGTAAGCTATGGCATTCGCCGGGCGCTTGCCATAAACAACAACCAAATCGGCGTGGGTCATTTAGTCTAAGAGCTTTACCGTTGGCAAATATAAACTCGATATGATCATGCTTTTTTAATGGCTCATTTTGTTCAACAACTCGTAAATTACCCGACATACCTAAATGCAAAATAATGCTGCCCAGTTCACACTCAAGTAGCAAATACTTTGCCCTACGCTCAACAGCTAACACAGCTAAGTTAGCGATTTTGTACACATCATCAGGCACAGGCCAACGCATATTCGGATTATGAATATTCACCTTTGTAACTGTTTGCTGCAAAATATGTGGGGTGATCCCCATTCGGCTAACTTCAACCTCTGGTAATTCAGGCATACTATTTAGGCTCACTTTGTGAAAAATTAAAACTAGGGAATAAACGCTGCGCAGTTGCTTTATCAAGTGATAACACGCGCTGGTTGCTTTTATCTAATAAATAATAGCCTTGTGGTGCGCTATATAATTGATACAACCAAGGAAGTTGCTCGCCTGCCAACCATACGGTTGCTACAGTCAAAGCTGAGGTATTATGGAATGCTTGCTGATTATCAGCGACCGACAATTGCATGCTCTGCCATTCATTTACTAATGCCACAAGGTTTGCTGTTGTTGCTTGCCAAAAACTAGCAGGTGCATTATTGATTAATGCAGTGGCGCGCCAAGAAGTGCCTATGCGCTCTATTTTTTGATCGGGAAACTCTAGAGCTAAAATAAAGTTTTGCGCTGGCAATACACTTTGCACACTAGATTGTTCTGAACCACTGTTGAGTTTTGTATGTAATCCATTAAAAAAGAAAATCATCAACAGCATGGAAAAAATAACCACATTATTCCAGCCCCTGCGACCTAACTGCATTTGAGTTCTTCCTAAAAGATTCAATTAGTTAAAGTGTAACCAAAAACATATAAAAATGGCAGTTGAATTTTTTAACTACTGTTAAGACTGAATATTACAAAAAATCACCAACGCGAATGTGTCAAAGTTAAATTACTTTGCTAAAATACGGCAAAATTTAAGGAGTTCCGTCATGTCAATGTATGTAGTGGGTCATAAAATCCCAGATTCAGATTCTATTTGTGGTGCAATCGCACTCGCATATTTGAAAAACCAAATCGAAGAACCAGCAATTCCAACTCGTCTTGGTGAAATATCACCTGAAACGCAGTTTATTCTTGATAAATTCGGCTTTGAAGCACCAGAGCTAAAATTAAGTTATGCCGGTGAAGATGTTTACATCGTTGACCATACCGAAAAAACGCAAGCACCTGATGATATCGATCAAGCTCGCGTTGTTGGCGTTGTTGATCACCATAAACTAGGCGATTTAACCAGCTCTACACCTCTTGAATGCTGGATCCGCCCTGTTGGCTGCTCAAACACTATCATTAAAATGATGTATGACTTCTACAATGTTGAAATTCCAAAAGACATTGCAGGCATCATGATGTGTGCAATTTTAAGTGATACGGTTATTTTCAAATCACCAACCTGCACCACAGCTGATATTAAATGTGTTGAAGCGCTTGCTGAAATTGCCGGCATCGAAGACTTTAAAGAATTAGGCATGGATATGTTCCGTGTTAAGTCAGCGGTTGAGAATACTCCAGCGCGTGATTTAGTAATGCGTGATTTTAAAGACTTCAACATGAACGGTAAACTAGTTGGTATTGGTCAATTAGAAGTTATCGATCTAGCGGTATTTGATGATATTAAAGCAGACCTTGAAGCTGATATTGCTAAGCTTAAAGAAGAAGGTGGACGCCACTCGGTATTCTTATTACTTACCGACATCATGAAAGAAGGCTCACAAATGCTGATCGTATCTGACGATGCAACACTAGTTGAAACTGCTTATGGTGTAACGCCCAAAGACGGAAAAGCATGGCTAGACGGCGTACTGAGCCGTAAAAAGCAAGTAGTACCACCACTGCAAGATGCATTTGCAAAGCTTTAACGTGCTAGGTGCTAGGTGCTAGGTGCTAAAAATATTAACCTTGTGGGTTTTTCCTGCAAGGTTTTTTTATACCTAAAACTTATCAGTTAATATTTGTGCTACACAGGACTCTGCAAATAAGTAATACTTAACATCATAAATAATTAGGTAATATTCATTTATGTTAGGGTTTTGGTACAGTAAGTCTCCGCAATTTGCAAAGGATCACAAAGATTTTTGGCGAGCACGTTTAATCGCCCATTTTTTATTATTTTCAACAGCTTACTTTTTCATTTTAACAGTACTCAATGTTTTCTATTTCGAGCAATTAGACCTTGCCTTAATTGACTGTTTAGGACTTGTTATCTCATTAACTATTTATTTCTGGTTTTACAAATCTGGCAACGTTAATGTAACCGCATGGGCTGTTACATTAATGGCTAGCAGCTTAGCTATATTATTTATAATTTCGGTAGGCGGAAATCCATTCTCAATATTATGGGCTACGCTTATCCCCCCTATTGCATTTTTTTTAATAGGCAGAAAACGGGGAAGCATCATCAGCGCAATTGCATTCTCTATTTGTGCATACTTAATTTATACACAGCAACAACAAACAATAACCATAGGGTTAGGATCATTATTTAACACTATCGAAGTCAGTATCGCTCATATTCTAATTTTTAGATTTTACGAAAAAACACGTTCGTTAGCGTATCAAAACTTATCTAACCTTAATGACGAAATTAAAAAGTTAGCAGAAACAGACAAGTTGACTGAGTTATATAACAGACAAAAATTTGATGCAGAGTTATCGGCATTAATAACTAAAAGCGAGCACTCTCAAACATCTCATTGTTTACTTATGTGTGATATAGACTATTTCAAAAAAATTAATGATACCCACGGGCATTTAGTTGGCGATAAAGTACTAAAAGAGTTTGCCCATCTGTTGCAGCAAAAAATAGGTGAGTAAGCGTTAATCGCTCGTTGGGGTGGTGAAGAGTTTGTAATAATATTACTCAACACTGCTTTGTTGGATGCAGCAAAGCAAGCGAATGAATTAAGGAGTTTAATTAGCTCAAATACAGTTGCCAATATGCCTATCACTATCAGCCTTGGGGTAACCGCTATACAAAAGAGTAATGATAGCGTTTTAAAAGTATTAGAGCGAGCTGATAAGGCACTCTACTTTGCTAAACATCACGGCCGAAATTTAGTTTGCATCAACGATAACAACGCACATGTTACCTGTTATGACACATTTTTAAAATTAGTCGACGATGATATAAACGAATAATACCAATCGACTTAAATATTTAACTATTCTAGCGCGCTAAATAAAGCGCTAACTGCGTTAGTAATTTTTCATGTAGAACAACTACATGTCAAAATTTCTGCCTTGTTATCACTGTATTTTTCTGTCGCTATAAATGGTCAGTAACTTAAAACGATTGGTATAATCTGTGATTCGAGAACGGAAAAACTACGCATTTGAAAAACAAAAAACCCAGCCTAAGCTGGGTTTTTGATATTCATAGAAAACTAAAATTACTTGATTTTAGCTTCTTTGAAAAGAACATGTTTACGGATTTTTGGATCAAACTTTTTGATTTCCATTTTTTCCGGCATGTTACGCTTGTTCTTGTCGGTAGTGTAGAAAAAACCAGTACCAGCTGTAGAAACTAAACGGATCTTATCACGCATGACTCAGGTCCTTAAACTTTTACGCCGCGAGCACGGATTTCAGTAAGAACCGTGTCGATGCCTTTTTTATCGATAATACGCATACCTTTAGTAGTAGTGCGTAATGTTACAAAACGTTTTTCACTTTCAACCCAAAAACGGTGTGTTTGTAGGTTAGGTAGGAAACGACGTCTAGTCGCGTTTCTCGCGTGTGAACGGTGATTACCAACCGCAGGACGCTTACCTGTAACTTGACATACTTTAGACATGTCTATATATCTCCAATAACTTCGCTCGAGCTTAATTTGTCCCCTAGGCTATGTATTTTGTGCCCCAGGGATAAATCGAAGGGCGCTCTTTATACAGCTTATACAGGCAAAGATCAAGTGATTGATCTAATCCAACCAGCTCATGTGTAAATTTGATAGCGGCTAATTATAAAGATCGAATGCCCTTAGGGAAAGTAAAAACTGCATTTAAATTAAACTAATTTGCAAATAAGCACTAAACCGCTCATTTTTAACACGCTTAGTGATTTGAATACGCTTAAATCAAGCCTCGTTCTGCAAACGAAACACAATTATCTCCCCCAACAACGATGTGATCTAAAATATTTATATCGACTAATTGCAAAGCTTGCTGCAATTTAGTGGTAATTAATTTATCAGCTTGGCTTGGTTCAGCAATACCTGATGGATGATTATGAGCCAGAATAAGTGCCGCAGCGTTATTTTTTAAAGCCGCTTTGACGACTTCTCTTGGGTAAACAGATGCCGCATTAATAGTGCCATAAAAAAGTGTTTCTTCTTTAATTAAGCGATTCTGACTATCTAAATACAACACCATAAACACTTCTTGCTGCAAGCCTCGCAGCTCAATCGTTAAATAGTCATATACTGATTGCGGTGAATTAAATACTGCTTCGCGCTGGCATTGCTCCATCATATAACGACGACTCAACTCCAGTACTGCTTGAAGTTGCACAAATTTTGCTGTGCCCAGTCCTTTTTGTGCACAAAAATCATCGATTGATGCATTAAATAAGTTATGCAGTGTTTGATTTTGTGTCATTAAATGTTGTGCTAACTCAACTACATTCATGCCCGGCAAACCCGTTCGCAAAAATATCGCTAATAACTCGGCATCGCTTAACGACTTAGCCCCTTTCGCCAATAACTTTTCGCGTGGTCGCTGGCTACTTGGTAAAGAGGTGAGCTGCATTATTTCGTCCCTGAAAAATGATTTATAATTTAACTGTAATGCAAAAATAAAATTTCGCCTGTAAAACTGCGAATAAATTCCATATTAAAACTTCGTCCCCAAGGCAAAGATTTGCTATCGTTAGCGCATATCGACAAACAGTTTTATCAGAGTATGACAAAGTTAATGACCAATTTAGCGACAGAATTAGTAAATAAAAAAATTGTACTTGGTATCAGCGGTGGTATTGCCGCCTACAAATGCGCCGAACTTGTTAGACGTTTAAAAGATCATGGTTGTGATGTCAAAGTGGTGATGACTGAGTCAGCTAAGCACTTTATTACTCCGCTTACCATGCAGGCCGTAAGTGGTGAAATGGTCTCAGACTCTTTGCTCGATCCATCTGCTGAAGCCGCTATGGGCCATATTGAATTTGCTAAATGGGCTGATTTAATATTAGTCGCTCCTGCCACATCTAATATCATCGCAAAAATGGCAGTCGGCATTGCAGATGATTTACTCACCACTCTATTGCTGGCAACCCCCGCAAAAGTAGCAGTGGCGCCTGCAATGAATCAACAAATGTATGCCCACCCAGCAACTCAAGCTAACCTAGCAACTTTAAAACAGCGTGGCATTGCAATTTGGGGCCCGGGTAAGGGTGAACAAGCATGTGGTGATGTAGGTGCAGGGCGAATGCTTGAACCACATCAGTTAGTGGCACTATGCACGCAACCTTCGCAACCGCAACTACTAGCTGGTAAAACAATTACAATCACCGCAGGGCCAACTCGTGAGCCACTTGATCCGGTGCGTTTTATATCAAATCACAGCTCTGGGAAAATGGGCTTTGGGCTTGCACATGCGGCAGTTAGTTTAGGTGCAACGGTTAACCTGATTTCAGGTCCGGTAACAATTGCGCCACCACCAGGTGTAAACCTAATAAACATTGAGACCGCTGAGCAACTACTTGAACAATCACTTATTTTTGCTCCCAAATCGGATGCTTTTATTGGTTGCGCCGCGGTTGCCGATTATCGCGCCGCAGCGATAGCCGAGCAAAAAATGAAAAAACAAGGCGATGAACTGACTCTCACTTTAGTTAAAAATCCAGATGTAATTGCCGCAGTTGCTAGCCTTACAGAGGGTCGCCCATATACAGTTGGCTTTGCCGCAGAAACTCAAGATGTCGCAAGCTATGCGAAAGGCAAACTCAGCAATAAAAACCTCGATATGATCTGCGCTAACGATGTATCACAAACGGGCCTTGGTTTTAATTCAGATCATAATGCTTTAACACTGTTCTGGCATAATGAACAAAAAGAACTGCCCGTCGATACCAAAAGCGCATTAGCACTGAGTGTAATGAGTGAGCTTGCTAAACGATTGTAAAAAGGCTGGAAAGAAACTGAATAAAACATTAACATAGCCCTTATTGCTTGCTCAAAAAGTGAGTGATAAGTAGCCGCCAAAAGCTAAGTAAATAATTATAAAGAAAGGAATGTTCATGCCTGCGACAAAAAGAAGTAATCGCAAAGAGCAAATACTACAAGCACTCGCACAAATGTTAGAAACCAGCCTAGGTCAACGTATCACCACAGCAAAATTAGCTGCTGAGGTAGGCGTTTCTGAAGCTGCGCTTTATCGTCATTTCCCGAGTAAAGCACGGATGTTTGAAGGCTTAATAGAGTTTATTGAAGACACTTTGTTGTCGCGCATAAATCTCATTCTTGAAAACGAAAAAGAAACTCAAAGCCGTATCTATAATATTTTATTGCTACTACTGGCATTTGCTGAGAAAAATCCGGGGATCACTCGTATTTTGACCGGCGACGCCTTGCAAGGTGAACAAGAACGCTTGCGTGAGCGTGTACAAAGCTTGTTTGAAAAGCTTGAAACACAACTAAAACAAGTACTACGCGAGCGTAAACTTCGCGAAGGTAAAACCTTTCAAAGTGATGAGTTAACCATTGCCAACTTTTTACTTGCCTACATTGAAGGCAAGATGAACCAATTTGTCCGCAGTGACTTTAAAGCAAAACCTAGCGCGCAATTTGAAAAACAGTGGTTAGAATTACAAAAAATATGGCTTTAACTCCTAGCTCCTAAAATTATCAACCTTGTCGGTTTTCCTACAAGGTTTTTTTATAAATGTTACTTTCAACCTTTATTTTCGACCGCTTATCGTTTCTACTCGAATTGTTGAACAAACTCGTTATGATGATGCAGATGAAACAAAACGAGAAGTAACAATGAAAGCACAACTTTCCCTACTCAGCGTAGCACTGGTTGCAAGCCTTGGCAGTGCCATGGCATCCGCAAAAGAGCCGCTACAATTTAAAGATGTATTCGATTTCAAAGCAGCTAAAACAACGCAATTATCTGAAAATGGTGAAGTACTGAGCTTTAGTGCAACCCCATACCGTGGCGATGCAACAGGCCAAGTCTATACCTTAAACAATAATAAATTACTTGCAGAAATTGAGCGCGGCACTAAACCTCAGATCAACAAAGCAGCTAACTGGGTAGCATTCACCCAAGTCCCTACTTTGCTTGAAAAAGAAACCACAAAAAAGAAAGACACCTTAAAAAACAATCTAGTACTCGTTAATACAATAACGGGGGAACAACAAGTTTTTGAGAACGTAAAAGATTACCAGCTCTCTGATGATGGTAACTGGTTAGCTTATCGCTTTGATGAAAAAGCAGATAAAGACGCTGATAGTAAAGATATTGATGACACAAAAAACACCGCTAAAACCAGTGAAATCAAACCTGATAAAAAAGATAAAGCGTTTGAGCTCATTGTTGTAAATTTAAAAGACAAAACAACTCATACAGTAAATAGCGTATTTAGTTACGCAATCAATACATTTGGCAGCGAGCTTCTTGTCAGCCAAAGCTATCCTGACGGTAACGATAACCAAGTAGCATTAATTACATTAAACCAAACATTTGATACGAGTGTATTAATTGATGAACCAGGCGTTGTTGCAAACAAAATAGTGTGGCATCCAACTAAGAATATTGCCGCATTTACACTGGGTAATTATGTAAATGACGATATGCGCCGTCGCGATCATCAGCTAAAACTGTGGCAAAACGAACAGCTTACAAATATTGCTGCTCCTGAAAAAGATTGGACTATTGGTAAAACAGCAAAATTGAGCTGGTCTGAAGACGGTGAACGCTTGTACTTTGAAAATCACCCTAAGTTAGCGGCAAAAATTAAAGAAAAGAAATACACAGATCAAGCCTCGTTATTTGATTACGATACGATACGCGACCAAAAAGGCCTTAATGTTTGGCATAACAACGATGCCGAAATTAAACCCCGCGAAGAGCAACAATGGAAAGAAATCAATAAAAACCGCCATTATCAAGCCGTTTACCATCTTAATGGCAAACAAGTTGCGCAACTAAGTAACACTGACATGCCAGATGTGGCACTCAATACCAACAATCGCACTGCGTTACTTGGTTCTTCAAATTTACCTTATCTTAAACGTATTATGTATGGCGGTTTTTTTGCTGACTACTATGCAGTCAATGTGCAAAATGGTGAGCGTAAAGCAATTATCAGTGATTACCCGTTTAGGCCCAGCCTATCACCCAGTGGACAATTTGCTGCTTACTTTGAAAATAGCCAAGTGCAACTCAAAGACTTAGGTAACAATAAAGTCAGTACCTTAACAACAGCGATTAAAGCAACGTTCGCTGATGATCAGCACGATTACCCTTCAACTCAACCGGGTTATGGTTTTGCCGGTTGGTTAACTGATAGCAGCCAAGTGCTGGTATATAGCAAATACGATATCTGGGCATTTGACGTTAAAACCCTCAAAGCCACACGCCTTACACAAGGCAAAGAAAACAACACGCAATATCGAGTCATCAAACTTGATAAAGACCAAGTTGGCTTTAAAAAAGACGATACATTGTTGCTAAGTGCTACAAACTTACAGCAAAAGCAAACTGAAATAGCAAAACTCAATCTTGCTGATAACTCGATCAGCAAAGTATTAAGCGGTAAAAAACGTTTTGACGTGGTAAAAAAAGCTAAAAATGCCGATAAATACCTATTCACTGAGCAAACTTATCAGCAGTTCCCTGATTTTTATCAAGCTGATTTTAGCTTTAAAAAGCCACAACGCGTTACTAACTTAAACCCACAAGTTAACGACTTTGCGTGGGGGCAAAAACCGGAGCTAATTAGCTATAAAGGCTTCGATGGCGAAGACTTGCAAGGCGTATTGATAAAGCCTGCAGGCTATAAAAAGGGCGATAAAGTGCCAGTGGTGGTGTACTTTTACCGTTATATGAGTCAACGCATGTTTGATTTCCCTAAAATGGAATTAAACCACCGTCCTAACTTCCCAATGTTTACTTCGAACGGTTACGCGATTTTCTTACCTGATATTCGCTTTGAAATTGGTCACCCAGGTAAATCATCAACGCAAACCATGATCAACGCCACCCAAAAGCTGATTGATTTAGGTATCGCTGACCCTGATAAAATTGGCTTACAAGGGCATTCATGGGCGGGCTATCAAAGTGCCTTTATGATCACCCAAACTGATATGTTCAAAGCGGTAGTATCGGGTGCGCCCGTGTCAAACATGACCAGCGCTTACAGCGGTATTCGCTTAAAATCTGGATTAGCGCGTCAGTTCCAATATGAAACTGGGCAAAGCCGTATCGGTAAAACCTTGTTTGAAGCGCCAGAGCTTTACATCGAAAACTCACCGGTATTCTTCGCTGATAAAGTAAATACACCAATCTTAATTATGTTTGGTGATAAAGATGATGCTGTACCATGGCACGAAGGCGTACAGTATTATTTAGCGCTGCGCCGTGCAGGCAAAGATGCGACGTTTTTGCAGTATGAAGGTGAACCACACCACTTAAAGAAATTCCCTAACCAAGTGGATTTTTCAATTCGGATGATGCAGTACTTTGATCACTACTTAAAAGGCAAGCCTGCCGCTAAGTGGATGACCGAAGGCGAAGCTTTCATTGAAGAATAAGCTGAAGAATAAGCAGCCATAAACTAAAACGCCCAGCAAATGCTGGGCGTTTTTTATTTACCTAAAACTACCTAGCCCGCTGACGATTACCGCCAACCTTAGGTTTGGTATTGGCTTTTTTAAACTGGCTAAATCCGGTGTGACGACTAAGCGCTGGACGCCCGCCTTTACCTGCTTTAAGCGATTTTTCGTCACGGGTTTCTTCTGGCACTAAGCAATTTGGACCTTTACCAATCAACTTAGCTTTGCCCATACTACGCAGTGCTTCACGGATCATCGGCCAACCTGCTGGGTCGTGATAACGCAATATCGCTTTATGTAAACGACGTTGACGCGCGCCTTTTGGCACCGGCACTTGCTCAGTATTATTTTTAATATTACGCAGCGAGTTCATCCCAGTGTGATAAATCGTGGTGGCATTAGCCATTGGTGACGGATAAAAATTTTGCACTTGATCTAGTTTAAAATCGTTCGACTTTAACCACAACGCCATGTTCACCATGTCTTCGTCTTTAGTGCCAGGATGCGCAGAAATAAAATAAGGGATCAGGTACTGTTTTTTCCCTGCTTCTTTTGAGTATTTATCAAAAAGCTCTTTAAACTGATCATATGCGCCCATGCCTGGTTTCATCATCTTAGATAATGGCCCGTCTTCGGTATGCTCAGGCGCTATCTTTAAATAACCACCAACATGATGGGTTACAAGTTCTTTGACGTAACGAGGGTCTTGCACAGCTAAATCGTAGCGAACACCAGAGGCTATTAGGATTTTTTTAATCCCCTTAACTTCACGGGCCTTTTTATACAACTCGATAGTCGGTGTATGGTCGGTATCCATATGCTTACAAATATCAGGATATACACATGATAAACGTCGGCAGGTACTCTCAGCTTTTTTGCTCTTACAACGCAGTTTATACATGTTAGCAGTTGGCCCACCAAGGTCCGAAATAACCCCAGTAAACCCTGGTACTTTGTCACGAATTTGTTCGATTTCTTCAATAATCGATTCTTGTGAACGACTTTGAATGATCCGTCCTTCATGCTCAGTAATTGAACAGAAACTACAGCCACCAAAACAACCTCGCATAATATTAACTGAGGTTTTGATCATGTCGTAAGCGGGGATTTTTGCAGTACCATAACTTGGATGCGGAACACGCTGATAAGGCAATCCAAACACCGCATCCATTTCATGTGTTTCAAGCGGATACGCAGGTGGGTTAACCCAAATAGAGCGATCGCCATGGCGTTGGAATAACGCTCGAGCACAACCTGGGTTCGTTTCTTGATGTAAAATACGTGATGCATGAGCGTACAGCGGTTTATTAACACTCACTTGCTCAAACGCAGGTAGCTTAACGTAGGTTTTTTCCCAAGGTTTAGGACGCGCTGGCTGAATGGTAATTGGTTTTGCCGCTTCAGCTTGTAAATCAATACCCGCTTTTTTAAATTCGCTTTTGCTACAACCCACATCATCCGCACCATATGGGTTTGGAATTGGGTCAATTTTACCAATTTTATCAATCGCGGTGGAATCACTACCACGCCAGCCCGGTAATGGCTCTTTACGAATAACCGCCGTACCACGGATATCTTGAATGGTATCCATCGTTTCGCCGGCGGCAATACGATGAGCAACTTCTATTAATGGTCGCTCAGCATTACCGTAAATAAGAATATCGGCTTTGGCATCAAATAAAATACTACGGCGAACTTTTTCTTGCCAGTAATCATAATGGGCAATTCGACGTAAGCTGGCTTCGATACCACCTATTACAATTGGCACACCTTTGTAGGCTTCGCGGCATCGTTGTGAGTAAATCATCACCGCACGATCAGGACGCTTGCCACCCACATTACCGGGCGTGTAGGCATCATCATGGCGCATACGCTTTTCAGCCGTATAGCGGTTGATCATCGAGTCCATGTTACCGGCAGTCACACCAAAAAATAAGTTAGGCTTACCAAGAGCCATAAAGGCATCTTTCGAATCCCATTCTGGCTGAGCGATAATACCGACCCTAAAACCTTGTGCTTCAAGTACACGACCAATTACCGCCATACCAAAGCTGGGGTGATCTACATAAGCATCACCACTGATAATGATGATATCGCAGCTATCCCAGCCAAGGGCATCCATCTCTTCGCGTGTAGTTGGTAAAAATGGTGCTGTGCCGTAACACTCAGCCCAATATTTAGGGTATGAGAATAACGCTCGCTTGGCTTTAAGTGCGCTCATATAAAGTAACCAATTGCTTTAAAAAAGGTCGCAGAGTATACCCGAATTAATCACCAAGCGATATTAGCTATTTACACTGGCATCAAACATAATATTATTTTTTACTTTCAATATATTGAATAAGCTCAACTTCAGGCATCGGTTTAGCGTACATAAAACCTTGCACTTCATCACAACCCAATTGCTTAAGAAAATCAGCTTGTGCTTGTGTTTCAACACCTTCTGCAATCGTTTTTAATCCGAGCTGCGCGCCAAGAGCTATAACCAGCTTGGCAATTGCGCCGCTGTCTTTTTCGGGTAAGTCTTTGACAAATGCACGATCTATTTTCAACCTATCCAACGGTAACTTTTGCAAATAACTCAGTGATGAAAAACCAGTACCAAAATCATCTATCGCCACTTCAATACCAAACTCTTTTAGATCTTGCAGTGTTTCAATCACCATCGAGAGATCATCCATCACCACACTTTCGGTAACTTCTAATTCAATATTTTTTGGGTTTACCTGATATTTTCGCAAAGTATCTTTGACTTGTTGTGCGTAGCCTTTTACCTTAAATTGCGGTACCGACACATTGACCGCAATACAAATTTCAACACCTTGAACCTCAAGACGTTTTTGCTGCTGACAAGCCTGCTCCAATACCCATTGACCAATCTCAACAATTAGCCCGGCATCTTCAGCAAGTGGTACAAAAATCGCAGGAGAAATATAGTTACCTTGTCCCGATGGCCAACGTAGTAATGCTTCACAGCCTTTTAATGACAAATCACTAAACGCCAATTGCGGTTGATACCATACTTCCAATTTATTATTTTCAAAGTCTTGGCGAAGCTGGCGAATAATCCCTAATCGCCAAGCCATTTGCTCTTCCATATCGGGTGTATAACAAACAGCATTCCCCTGATTACCTTTTTTAGCGTGATTGAGTGCAATATACGCAAGCTTAAGTGTTTCAATACCTGTGGTTTGAAAGTCCAGTTGCTCGCACAAACCAATTTTAAAATTAACCGGTAACAGATGCTCTGCTGCTGCAAACGGTAAGCTTAAATTTTCACTTAATTCGTTTAGATCAAATCCATCGCGCTCAATTAAAAAACCAAATACATCTGCACCAATCCGTGACAGTAATTTAGCGTTTGGGTATTCTTGTTTGAGTCGCTCAACGATTGATGTAAGTAAGTGATTACCCACTTCTTGACCCAGACCATTGTTGATGTCTGAAAAATGAGCGACATCAATTAGAATAAATAGATACTCGTTACTATTTAATCGATGATACTTTTCAATTTGTTCAATAAAATCAGTTCTATTGGCAAGACCTGTTAACACATCTTTGTAGGCTGCATCTCTGAGTTTATTAAAAAGTCTGACGTTATCTAAGCCTACACTGACGTTTGTTAAGAAAATTTCAGCAAATTGCAATTGTGTTAAGCTTGGTTGGCTAACGTACTCTAAGTAAATAGCAGCCTGACGATTTTTACTTTTCAATAAAAACGTAGTGTCGTGCTCAGTGTGCTGATGTTCGCCAAACTCAAAACAATTTTTCACTTGCAAAATAATCCGCCCATCATCAAGTTGTTCTACACCTTGGCCAATAAAAGCACTAAACTCAGCGCAACCACCCAACACTTGAACTTGATAACTATCATCCAGACTGCCACACACAACCCCCCTTGGCGCACAATCTAAAATTACCGAGAGCTGCTTAATCACCGCCATAGTAAATGCTTTAATGTCGGTAAAACCTAAAATTGCCTTTGAGGCTAACAGAATATTATTTAACGCTTTGCTTTGATATTCAAGTTGGCAAACTTGTTCGTATGAGCGAATAGCTGTAACTAACGAGGTAACTAGCTTACTGCGGGTAAGTTCGGTTTTAGTTTTATAATCATTGATATCATATTCTCGGATCACCTGTTCTTCAGGCGCATATCCAGGCTGACCCGTTCGTAAGATAATTCGTACGTTATGATTTTTCAGCGTATCACGTACCTCTTTAACTACTTTTAAACCCGCATCATCGGATTCCATGACTACATCTAACAGTAATACCGACACATTATTAGTATTAGCTAACACTTCAACTGCTTCAGCGCCAGAATAAGCATGATGAAAACGCAGTGTTCTTCCCCAAAACTCGACGCCTGAGAGTGCTAGTTCTGTTACAGTGTGAATTTCAGGATCGTCATCAACAATCAGAACATCCCAGTAATCTTTGGGCACAACCTCTTCATGAGGCTCATCTTCATGGTTAAAAAACAAAAAATCATTGTGTTCTGACGTCATTCCAAATCCTTTAAATTCAAATATTACGCGCCATCATTTAATATTGAGACAATTCAGTTATTGACTAATAAGTTATCACTATTTAACTTATGATACAGTATTAATGTCGATGATTAATGAATATTGATTTACAGATTATAGTCGATATTCAGCAGCTTGCTGTGCGACAGTGGAATTTATAATTTAAGGAACAGCCATTAATATTTTACCCAGAATTACTAAATTTATTTTTCTGATTACTTTAATTCTTTTGGTAATTGGGCTGCTATTGCCACAGCAATACCAAGTACAAAAGAGCATTGAAATTCATGCTCCGCAAACAGATATCACCCCGTTACTTAGTGATTTTACCAAGTGGTCTAGCTGGTCACCTTGGCAAAAAGTAGATCCGAGTATTGTTTTCACGCTTGGAGAGCCGAGCTCTGGCGTTGGTGCTCATCAATTTTGGCAAAGTAGCTGGGGATTTGGTGAAATGACGATTACCAATATAAGCAGCACTAAAATCAATTTTAATATTCTCTTTAATGAAGAGCATATTGTTACAGGTGTGGTCTCTTTTTCACCACTAGCTAATGGTAATCAAGTGACATGCTCACTAGATGGCGAAGTTACTACTTCAATTTTAGGTGGTTACTTGGCGCTATTTAGCCAATATATTTTGGCAAATACGGTGAAACTTGGACTTAATAATTTAAAAACTACTGCACAGCTGCAAATAGCCCCACACAGCGAGAAGATCGATGACGATTCAAACAGCCCAAGCAAAAATTAACCTTGCTCATATAATTGAAACTAAGCTAGGTTACTCGATGAGTAAAACCAGTTCGACTCGCCTTACCAGTACCAGTGATGATAGTTATGGCCCACAAGGGCAAAGTAAACTGCCCTATCAAGTCAATAGTGATAACTCAACACTCAATAGAGCCCAACATCGCCAACAATTGCTCCTTATCAAACAACAACACAATATTGAAGCGATTATGGCCATGGCAATGGATTTTTGCCCTGACGTAACTAGTAAAGGGCAACCTGACAGTGATTGGGTCGAACGCTTTATTGCACTATGTGAAGATACTTCAAACGAATCAATGCAAAAGCTGTGGGCAAAAATTTTAGCGGGAGAAACGGTATCACCGGGAACATTTTCAATTAAAAGCTTACAAACACTTAAGCAAATGACCCAGCGCGAAGCGGATGCACTACAAAAATGTACCGCGATTTGTGGCTATAATGAAAAAGATAATAGCCATTTAATTTTATTAGGCTTTTATAAAAAACCTTCGCTATTTGATTTGCTACGCAAAGGCAATAAAGTGTCGTTTAACTTAGGTAAAGCTGGGATCAGCTTTCCTGATGTATTAACTTTGATGGATATCGGCCTAATCTACCGTAAAGAAATTGAATCCGCAGCACTTAAGGCGGGCCAAGAAATGAATCTGACATTTTTAACCCAACGGGTTGCACTCAAACCAAAAAATAACGATCTAGTGCTCAGTTACTATAAATTTACGCAAACGGGTGATGAACTTAGAAAATTGATTAACACGCCAGTTAATAAGGCCTATAAGCACTTGTTAAACAGTGCACTTGAAGAAGAGTTTGAAGTAGCGTGGCACGCAATTAAATAACGGTACCACGCCAAAGCACACAAATTAGAAGTGAATTTGTATGCCGGCAAATGGACCTGATGCATCAATATTAGTATATAGATTATCAATATCATCAAGCTCTAGCGTCATTTTACGGTAACCCGCTTTGATATCTAAATCTACCGCTAAGTTATCAAGCAAAGCCCATGCAATACCCGCTTGGTAGTCTTGTACTTTGCTATCATCGATAGCAAGTAAGCTGCCTTCAAAGAAGACGCTTAAACCCGTTAACGGTAAGCCTACTTCAGCACGACCATACACTAATGGTACAAAACCAGAAAAATCCACAGTTTCTGTTGTTGTTGTGCCATTGGCAGTACCGGTAACAACAATATCGCCATCAAACTGCTTAGCATTTACACCTAAGTCGATAGACAACAAGTCATTATCAAATATCTCATAATATAAAATATAATCAATGTGTGATAAGTCGCTGACCGTAGTTGCAGTGGTATTGGTTGTAAATGAAGTGCCACCAAACTCAAACGTCTCATTAAGCAAGGTTGAGCCATTTAACTCAAGCTCGGTATACTTTAACTTAATATTTGGCACTAATGGAATTGGATGCTCAAGCGCTGCGTAGTAGCTAATGAAGGTTTCATCTTCAAAATTAAAGTCTTGCATATTACCGCTATCAGAAAAGCTACCTGAATTATCAGATTGCCAGCCATCAACACCAACATATAAACCTAATAGAGTGTCAGCGTGAGCCGCTGGAGCCAAAAATGCCATCGAAAGGGCAGCGGCTAAACAGTACTTTTTCATGTGTTATCCTTGCGCTAAAAGTTCGCTAAGTTCAATAAGAGCCGCATTGGCTCGTGAAATATAATTTGCCATTACTAATGAGTGATTAGCAACAAAACCAAAACCATTACCATTTAAAATCACCGGACTCCAAACAGTCTCTTGGGTTGCTTCAAGCTCACGTATAATTTGTTGTAAGCTCACACGTGCATTCTTTTTCTCTAATACATCAGCAAAGTCATATTCTACCGCTTGCAAAAAATGTAATAAAGCCCAAGTTGCACCGCGTGATTCATAAAACACATCATCAATTTCCCACCAAGAGGTTTTTATCTGATTTTGTAATGGTGCATAAGTCGCTTGGTGTGCTTCTTTGTCACCAGCTAAATCAGTATTTAACCGATCTTGACCAACGCTGGCACTTAACCGCTGACTTAAACTACCAAGGCGTTTTTCGGCTTCTTTTAACCAGCCTCGTAGGTTGTCTGCCCGCGCGTAAAACTGACTGTCACGACTGTTTTGGTCAGCTATTTGAGTACGATACACGATTAATAAATCAATGCCTTTTTGGTATTCACTCTCGGCACTTGGCCACGCCCATGCTTCTGAACTAATATTAAATTGGGGCTGGGCTTTTTTTAGAGCTTCATGTTCGGTCGATTGCGACTGAGAACGGCTAAAGTCTTTACGCATTGATAGCGCCAAATCGCGCGTCATTTCTAATGCGCCATATTCCCAAGCAGGCATATTATCCATAAGAATACTCGGAGGTATTACATCATTTGATAAATAGCCACCAGGTTTATTCAATAATGTGCTGGCAACATTAATCAAAGCCGTAGTTGTTGTGTAACCTGTTACTAGTTTTTCGCCACGCTGCTGCGCATCCTGTTTAGCTTGCGTGATCACATTTACGCGGCTTGGCTCAACACTCCAATACACAGATACGGCATAAAATAAAATAAAAACTAATATTAGCCCTGCTATAATTTTCCCTTTATGTTGTGACATTTAATCTCCTAGTGATGTGTATGGTGCTGTTCAGATAGTGATACTTGCTCAACTTGGCTTTCTAATGAAACCACGGTAGCTTGAGTAAATACACGATCTCCATTGCTAAAATATAGCGTGAGTTTGAGTTCTTGCCCTATTTTTAACGGCTCTTTTGGTTCAAAAACCATTAAATGATAACTACCTGGCTTAAAATCTAGCTGTTGATGTGCTTTGATCTCTAACCCATCTACTTTTTGCATTTTCATCATACCATTAACATGCTGATGTTCATGTACTTCAACTCGTCCTAAGCCCTCAAGGCTAGCCTTAGTTAATGTCACTGCTGCATCACCATGATTAACAAGCGTTAAATAACCAACACTGGATTGACTGCCAGGTAAAAAAATCCTTACTTGGGCATTGCTAACTACAATATCACTTGCTGTATCATGTTGATGCTCTGCATGGGCAAATAGCACAGGAGAGTATAGGCCTACAGCTAAAAAAGCCGCTGTGAAGATAGTTAGTAATGGCTTAAGAGTCATTTCGATCCTTGTTATAATAATCACTTTAAGTGCTAAATTTAGCATATTTGCGAAAAAATAGTCAGCTAAATTAGCATTTAAGGTAACCTCTGTGTGGCAAGCTATGCCACCTTTTTATTATCCGCGACTAACCAACACAGAAAAACAATCAGCAGTAGCGGCCATGCGATCATCACAGAACCAAACAACAAAGCCAGCATCACGCCGACTCCTATTATTAGACCTGCGCCAATCAAACCAACACTAACCAGCGCAATAATGGCAATAACGACCACCACAGCGACTAATGCACCAAATAGTTCAATGCCAACCCAACTCAAGTCAGCAATCCACAAAGGGAGCTGCCATGAGTCAAACTGCATTATCTCAAATGGACTAGAAGCGATAAACAATGCTGCTAGTAGACACAGTGCAATAATTTTCATGGCGCTCTCCTAATAAACCTTGTTGTCTAAACAACAATGTGCAATTAAATAACCCGCACCTATAAATAGTGGGAACTGAATAAACAGTACAATAGTTGCTAATCGAGTTGCCCAAATCGGAAAGTCAAACCGACGCGCTAAGCCACTACATACTCCCGATATTTTTTTATTTAATGGATCTTTACACCATTGAGTATTGTTATTAAATGTATTCATTTTTATAACTCCTAAGCCGACTGTTTTACTTTAGCTTTAAGTGCTGCAAGCTCTTTATCCAAGGCTTCGTCTTTTACAAGCGCATCAATTTGCGTTGCCGTGTCTGATTGATTAGCTGCAGCCATTTCGTATGCTTCCACTTGTGATTCAATTGACTCAACTCGGCGCTCAATCACATCAAAACGCGACAGTGCATGTGCCACTTTATCGCTATGTAACTGCTGATTAACTCGTACTCGTGCATTTAAAACACTATGCACCTGAGTTAAGCTCTGCCGCTTTGCTTTGGCAGCACTAAGTTTGTCTTGTAAACGCTGTGCATCGTCAGCTAACTTGGCCAATGAATCGGTTAATTTAACGAGCTCAGGTTCAACAGCTGCCATATCAGCGACTACACGCTGCTTTTCTTTTAATGCGGCTGTGGCTAAATCATCTCGGCCTTTACTAACGGCTATTTCGGCTTTTTCTTGCCATTGTGCTATGGATGTTAACTTATCACTTTGCTGGCGTTTCAATGCTTTTTCTTCACACAAAATCGCTGCAGTAGTAGTACGACACTCATTCAGAGCTTGTTGCATCTCGATAATAAGTAAATTAAGTAGTTTTGCTGGATCCTCTGCCTTATCAAGCACAGCGACCAAGTTTGATTGAATTAGATCATTAACACGATTCATTAGGCCCATGATTTTCTCCTGTTGATTATGGGTGATTACACCAAGGAGATTCCAAGACTTATGCCATGTCGTTAGAAAAACAACTAAAACAATAAATAACAATAGGATAGAAAGATAACATCAATTTAAAAGTGACGTTTAGCTGAATTAAAATACGTTAAATTAACTAAAAAAGTGATATTTTGACTAAATTTTAGGATCAAAAAAAGCCACTAAAAAGTGGCTTCCAAGATTAAAATTTCAGCTATTCAGGCACAAAACTTAATGCTTTATCCATCACTGATAAATCTGCTTGCTTACCATGGCCGTTTTCAGATAAATGACGTCTAAATCCTCGCGCCCCTGGTTGGCCTTGGAAAATACCCAACATATGGCGAGCTATATGCCAAAAGTTAGCGCCTTGGCGCATTTCATCTTCAATATAACCATACATTGAACGCACCACGTCATGACGCGATAATGTACACGCAGTATCACCGTAAATTTTCTCGTCCACTTCACTTAATATAAATGGATTACTATACGCTTCACGACCGATCATAACGCCATCAAGATGCGCTAAATGAGCAACACTATCAGCGATGGTATTAACCCCACCATTTAAGCTTAAATCAAGCTGTGGGTAATCTTTTTTCAGTTGATAAACACGCGGATAATCAAGTGGTGGAACTTCACGGTTTTCTTTCGGACTTAATCCCTTTAGCCATGCTTTACGGGCGTGAATAATAAAGTCATCACAGCCAACCTTATGACTCGCTTCGATCAGCGCACATAAAAACTCATATGAATCCTGCTCATCAATACCAATGCGTGTTTTCACCGTAACAGGAATAGTAACCTCCGCCTTCATTGCTGCAATACAATCAGCAACAAGCTGCGGCTCGCCCATTAAACACGCACCAAAGCGGCCATTTTGCACTCGATCCGAAGGGCAACCAACATTTAGGTTTACTTCATCATAACCACGTTCAGCAGCCAGTTTTGCACACTTTGCCAAAGCTTCAGGATCAGAGCCACCTAATTGCAAAGCAACGGGGTTTTCATGTGTATTAAAGTGTAGATAATCACCACGCCCAAATAAAATTGCACCGGTTGTTACCATTTCGGTGTAAAGCACCGCATGCTTGGTCATTTTACGATGAAAAGTACGGCAATGGCGGTCTGTCCAATCGAGCATGGGTGCCACAGAAAAACGTCTATTCAAAGTAAAATCCTCAGATGATATATAAGTATAAGGGTTATTCCCTCATTGGAAGGCGCTATATTTTACACAAATCAAAGCCGAGCTTCAATCGTAAGCAAGTTGTTGTTTGTCGGTAGCAGAGATTGAGTTGTTTAACGCAGCAACAAAAATGTATGCTGCGCTTTAGATAATATACTTAAAACGATTTTGTTAGATTATCAAATTGCTGGCCTTGCACTGTAATAGTGGTTTTTTCTAAGCTTATATAATCATTTTTTTGCTTGGGGTTAACCAAACGTGCTGCGACTTCAAATTTAGCAACTTTAGCTTCGCTATTTAGCTCAAGTATTTTTAAAGATGAATGAGTATCATGCTTAGCTGACTGCACATAATATTCACCAGCCCAACTGGCATCAAACACTAAATTAGGCGCATTTTTAGCGGAAGATTCAATAAACACTCCCTCTTTAATTTCGTCTCGTAATAAAGTAACGGTGTAATGATCTCCTCCCGTATGACCGAAATATACGGTAACGGCATGATTGTCATTATGACTAAAATCATAGTCAGTAACTTGAATAACCTTCATTTCGCTTGGAGGCGGTTCAACGCAAGCCGTTAATCCTAAAGCGAGAAAACCGCATAAAATAATCTTTTTTAATAACATTTTTCATTCCTTAAATTTTATTACGTTATATTTAATCTAGATAATTCTAAGCAATAATTCAAAATTTTATATGACAATAGTTTTTTAACAGCGCTACACAGCCTTTATATGAATACTTGTAAGCCAAAATAATGGGCTATCCCGTCGAGTATATTTGTCACGGCAACTGATGAAAGGATCAAACCCATGATCCGGCTAACGATACTCGCACCGCTATCACCAATTAATTTGTGAACATGGGTTGCCAACAGTAAAAGCACAAGTACCACAGTAAGAACAGCTAACATCATTGATGAAGTAATTAACTGCTCAACCCACGTGTATTCAGTATTACGAGTCATCAAAACAGCGCCAAGCATCGCGCCTGGACTGGCGATTGATGGGATAGCTAAAGGGAAAATGGCCGTTTCAGTGCTATCACGTACACTTTTAATTTCCATTTCTGGTTTACTTTCACCAAAAATCATCGACAAAGCGAACAGCAATAACACGATACCACCTGCGATTTGAAACGCTGACAAGGGGATATTAATAGCATTTAAAAGCAGCTCCCCAGCGACAACAAAAAACAATAATACCCCAGCAGACACCAGAACAGCTTTCAACGCGACTTTACGTTTGAATTTGTCACTATCTCCGCGTGTTAAGGCTATAAAAACAGGCACAGTACCGATTGGATCGATAACCGCAAAAAAGAAAATAAATACCGCTAATAATTCATTCATTGTTAGCCTTCCTAGAATAAAACTGTCTAATAAAAACGCTGCAACTACAATACAGTATGTTAGTATAACACGGTAGCGTAAGGATAAGAGAAGATGAAAATAGAATCACTCGTTAGTAAAGCCAAACAAGTGTGTGACAATCGCGGTGCGCGATTCACTCCAATTCGTGAAAAAGTATTTCGCCTATTAGCAAGTGCGCAAGGCGGAGTGGGCGCTTATGATTTATTAGAGCAACTAAAACTCACTGAATCAGGAGCAAAACCAGCCACAATTTACCGTGCCTTAGACTTTTTAGCTGAATTAGGTTTTATTCACAAAATTGAAAGTACTAACGCATTTATGTTGTGTCATCATTTTGATCATATCCACCCTGTACAACTGTTGATATGCGACAGTTGTGGTTTTGTCAAAGAGCTGCACTCTAGCGTGATTTCGCATGAACTTAATAGTCTTGCTGCTGAGAGTGGTTTCGTCGTATCGGGGCAAACTATTGAAGCCCATGGTAGATGTGGAAATTGTAAAGAATAATTAAGTGCAGAGCTAAAATAACTCACTACACTTTAACGTATAACCGCAGTTAAACTGCTAAATTCGAGGGATAAACAATAATGAATGTAGAGTTCATCAATCCTTTTTTATCATCTTTATTAAATGTGCTCAGCACAATGGCGCAAACCGAACTAAAACCGGGTAAGCCGAAAATAAAAAAAGATGAAGTTGCCTGTGGCGACGTTTCGGGATTAATTGGCATGGTAGGACCGCAAACTAAAGGTTCATTTTCGATCACTTTTGATGAGAGCCTTGCCTTGACTATTATGGAAAGAATGCTAGGTGAACGCCCTGATTCGATCAATGAAGAAGTAACCGATATGGTTGGTGAAATTACCAATATGGTCACTGGTGGGGCAAAAAATCTACTTGGTGAAAAAGGCTATGACTTTAATATGGCTACACCAATCGTTGTGTCTGGTAAAGGCCATACCATAACTCATAAAAGTGAAGGGGCAAAAATATTAATCCCATTTACCTCTGATGCCGGTAATGCCAATATTGAAGTTAGTTTCGATAAAATATGAGCTGGTTGCAAAAAACCATTCAATTAAAGATCCACCTTCTAAAGAAGGTGGTTTTGAATTAGCCCCCTAAAAGGGAGCGTTGTTTACTCCAGAGTTAACGGAGCTTGCTCTTGTCTCCCCCTTTCTGCTGATGCCTGACATATCTTCGTATTGTTTCTTCGTTTACCATCTACTGAAGTAGGTGGTTTAGGGGCTGAAAATAAAAACCCGCTATAAGCGAGTTTTTAACTAGAAAACAGTATCCATCTTAGCTTTTTTTAGTTGTATAAATACCAACACTGAGTGCTTGGAAAACTTTCTAGATTACCATTCATGTTTCTAACTTGAACAATCGTGTTTACACATCTTTTAACTCTTCTTAATTGTCTTTCCCACAAAAAGTCCCACATAGCATCACTGGCATTTAAGTCATAGTCTCTATTCCCCAACCAGCTTGTTTCATTTCCCTCTACGACTCTATAAATAAATTCAGAAAGCTTTACATACCCATTTAAATCTATATCGGCACGTATGTATGCGATAACATTCCCATGCGGATTCAAAAACTTAAAAAATACAGGCTTATTACTAGCTTTTAAAAAAAGGTCAACAGCTGTGGTGATATCAGAAAATGAAATGGAGCGATCTAGCTCCAATAGTCTATTTTTAAGATTATCCTCAATTTTCTTTCTATTCGCATTTCCAACCATTGCTTTAAAAAAAATGCTTATATCTCCAACTAGATGCTGTAAATGTTCTTTGTAATCACTTAAGTTACAATTTTTTTGATCGCAATCTTCAAAACGTAAATTAATATCTAATTTATTTACCTTCACATTTTTCTTAGTACTAAGCGTCAATGCTCCTTGCTTTTTTGTCTCTGTAAATAGTGAAGCATAATATTTTACTTCAAACATTTTGCCTGATATCAATAACTCTTCTTCACCTTCAATTTTACTTTTACCTGTGATTAACACCTTTATTGGACACACCTCATAATAGTGGTCAGGCTGATTAGGTTTATCACAATCATCTAAAGGCGCAGAAAATGCTCCGAATGAAATAAAAACAAAACCCATTAACATTAAATATTTCATAAATAAATTCCCTTTTGAGTTATTCCCATATTTTACAATAGCAAAAAAAGGGAATTACTCAAAAAATATAAAACTTAAAGTGTAATGGTCAACAAATTCTGTAGAGATTCTAAGCGGCATTTTTTAATTCATTATATTTCTGATGTGGCGTCATATAATTAAGCGTAGAATGCCTACGTTTGTAATTGTAAAACTGAATATAAT
>NZ_JACJEY010000060.1:0-26499 GCF_014164295.1 Pseudoalteromonas sp. SG43-7 | reverse complement strand
TGGTCAGGAAAGTCACGAGATTGGTCAATGATAAACGAAGTAAATTTGAATCCTGAGAAAAAAGAAGAAATGCGGGCGGCATAAAATTTAACTTGAGGCGACAACTAACTTGAAAAACTCCGCTACCTATCACGACATAATACTTTCACTGAATAGTGAAAATGGATAGATGAGTGAATATTTTTCGCTCGAAGCTGACTATGGAAGCGAGAATGGTTGTTATTTTATCCAGTACAGTTATTTACAGAGCTCCAAGTAAGAGCTTTCTTGCCATTCTGGCAAGTGGGTAGCTAAAGATTATTTTCGAGGTTGGGTAGGGTATTTGAACAAGCTAAAGCTTGTAGTATAGCTTTAGGTTATCTGTATACGCATCAAAACAATGCTTTGAGTATGACTTGGTAGCTAAAGCGCATGTTTGGGCTTTAGCTATTTAAAGTTGTTTAGTTAGGCTTTTTCTACCTTCCATGAATAGTGCCTAGTGCTAGTGCCTATTAAAAAACGGCTCTAACCGCGAATCACTGACCTTTTACTTTGAGTATGAGTTCACCATCGTAATAGTTTTGTGAGCATTCGCCAGTTTCCTCAATGATGTTTAAATTGGTGTAATGTGTAGGCCTATCTTTCATCAATGCATCAGCCTCAGGTGTTTGCTTACTGCATATTCACTGTAGTAGAGCGGGAGGACAATATACTCCTTTTCCAGTGGTGATGAGCCTTGCGTGCCTGTGAGTTTAATTGTTTTGATGGGCTGGCATTTATTTATGTACGATTGTAGTGATTTTGCTTTGGTGCGTTTACCACTTTTTACTTCGATAGGCAGTATGTTGCCTTCGTCATCAGAGACCACAAATTCGATCTCCGCTCTTGCATCTCCCCATGAATATGTTGGGTCAATACCTTGCGCAGCGAGCTCTTGTTGTACAAAGTTTTCGGCCACAAAGCCTTTGTATTCATAGCCTTGTTGTTTTATTTCTTTATACCCAATGTTTAGCATATGATTTAATAAGCCCACATCAAAAAGAAATAATTTAACGATATTGTCTTTTTTATATGCTGCTAATGGGCTTTTAGGTGTGCCGTCAATAGGGTGGTTTTTGAGTATCAAGCGGCACTTATTTAACCAAGAAATAGCGCTTTCAAAATCACTATAGCGAGATTTTTTATCGTGCATCCCTTTAAATTTAAAGCGATTAACCGATTCATCCATCACTGATGATAGCTGTGCTGGAACATTGTTAAATACAGCCTCGATTAAACCTGCATCTACTTTTCCTGAGTATTTGCCGAAGTCTCGTTGATAGCCCAGTACTAAATTTTTATGAATGTCTGTTACAGCTTGAACGCGGTCAATGATACTGTGATCAGATAAATCGAACCATGTACTTACAGCCTCTGGCATACCACCCGTAAAGTAATAATCAGTGAGTTTTGAGAATAATTTACTATGTGCTGCACTTGAGTTTGTTTGTGCTGCAAATGCCTTAATTAGAGCGGTTTCTTTCGAGGCGATCAGAAACTCACGAAATGTGAGAGGGCGCAGATTATGTTGCTCCACTTTACCTACAGGAAAGGAGTTTAATAAACCGATATTAGAACCACTGGCGGCAATATGCATATGCGGCGCTTGTTCAGCAAAGTATTTGAGAGATGTGACTGCTTTAGGGCATTCGCCTATTTCATCAAGGATCAGTAGATCTGTATTAGGGTCAAACGTTTTTCCTGTAAGTAGCTCTATATTAGATAGTACGTTTTCGGGGGATAATGAATCTGCGAATGCTTCACTCATTTGCGGGGACTCTAAAAAATCGATTCGAATCACGTTTGCAAAGGTACTGCCTAATAGAGTTTGTAATAAATAAGTTTTACCTGTTTGGCGAGCGCCATCAATTAATAAGGGTTTTCGTGCTGGCTTAGATTTCCAATCTAATAACTTTTCTAAAATTAATCGTTGCATGGCAGGTCTCGTATTACTCACTAGATGATTAATTACACTTTATTGCGCGAATAAATGCAAGTTTTTACACTTTTATGCGCTAATAAATGTGTTTTTTCACACTTTTATGCGCGAATAAGTGTGGTTTCCTTGTATAAATTAAATTGACTACTATTTTAAACGGTGATGTTTTACTTTGTTGTGCAGTAGCTTTTAAGGGATAGCGAAGATATGGCAATGCCTATTTCAGTCGATAACGCTGAACATTATAACTGGGGGCATAAGGGTGATAATTGTGATGGTTGGCATTTGGTGAAGAGTACTGCATTGAATGTGATCCAAGAGCGAGTGCCGACGGGGAGCAGTCGCATAAGCATGAGTTTGCAGAGCAGTTCTTTTTTGTACTTAATGGGCAGGCGACTTTGTTACCGATATAAAACCCGCAACAAGGCCTACATGTGCCAGCGGGGTTAGTGCATTAGTTATGCAACTACGCTGCGGACGAGCTGGTTTTATTGTTACCTCAACGCTGGGGAGAATATGCACCTTTGGCTCAGTATAATTATGTAAGCGAATACTATTGGTAAGTGCTCTGTTATATGCTGTTTTTCTTGAAAAACCTGGAGTGGTGCAGCATCTTGGTCTAATATCAAGGAGCGGTTCACCACCTCAGGAAAGTTATTATCTGTGTTGATGATTTAACCGTCAGTACATGTTATTTCCACAGGCTATCAATGACTTAGTTTTGTATTATTCTTTAGTATGAATACTAAAGCCTCGTTTACCATTAACTAAATGGGGCTTTAATTGCATTTGTGGAATGGTGTAATCCCCAAAGTTCTGCTTTCTATAGTTTATGGCTTGGGTTACCTCTAAGGTATTTACTCTTTCGATAATGGCTTGCTTGATCATCTCAAATTCAATCTTTGCTGTTCTATCTGCTTGGTAGAAAACCAAGGGAGGCAAAACATCAAACCCTGGATAAAAAAGCATATTATGGTTAATTGGAAACAACAAGTCATCGATTGAGCCATTTATCCCCATACTCGAATAGTGCTCTTGCCATCCACCGGCAGTGACAATAAGCATGGCTTTTTTACCTTGAAGTTTGCCTTCGCCAAACCTCTCTCCCCATTTATTGTCATTATGCTCACCAACACCATAGGCAAAACCATAAGAATACACTCTATCAAACCAACCTTTTAAAATCGCTGGCATCGAATACCACCAAAGCGGAAATAAAAAAATAACAGTATCGGCCCATAGTAACTTTTCTTGTTCGAGTATCACATCAGCGCTAAGGCTGCCATTAGCCGTTGATATTCCCGACGCATGGGGCACTTTTAATCGAGAGTCGGCATCAAGCTCGCTAAAATCTTCTCTAGAGACTTCTGATTTCCAGTTTTGTGCATATAAATCTGAAATTTTTATATTGTATTTGGCTAAGTTAAGTTGCTCTTTAAGTATGTTTAAAATAGATCCATTAAGCGATTTTGGTTCTGGGTGTGCGTAAATAATTAAAACGTTCATACAAATACTCTAAGTTAAAAATGACATTATATGAGGTTTCATATAAATTATAATTATGGATTTATGTATATTAATTATTTGAAATATGAATAAAAAGAATTTATCACTAGATAGAATGCGTACATTCGTTAGGGTTGCTGAGTCTGGGAAGTTTTCAAAAGCGGCAAAAGAGTTAGGTATTGCACAGCCAAGTGTGACAAGGCATATTGCTGAACTTGAAGAAGAGCTGCACTCCCCGTTAATTACCAGAACGACACGCAGTTTAACTTTAACTTCTGAAGGAAAGATGTTTTATGATAAGTGTGTTGACATTCTAAACCTAGTAGAAAATTTAACGCAGACGGTAGGTAAAAACAGCTCTACAGAAGGGAAAATAAAAGTTTCTTGTACTGTGTCGTTGGGGGTTCTTTATTTTTGTAAAATCATTAATAAATTTCAGTCGATGAATCCAAATACGAATATTGAATTGAGTTTGACTGACGAGCGCATTGATTTGGTTAAAGACGATGTGGACATTGCAATTCGGTTGGGGCCTTTATCGGATAGTTCACTTAAATTAAAGGTGTTGGGTTATAGTGAACGACTATTTGTAAGTTCGCCTAGTTATCTAAACGACTTAGGGTACAGCCCAAAAATTAATGATTTAGCAAAGCTTGATTGCGTGCTAATGAAAAATATTATCAATAGCGAAAAGCTGAGCGTAACGAATAGAGGCAATGACGAAGTTATTTATATAAAATTAAGTGGAAACTTAAAAGTTGATAACGGTTTGGCAGTCAAAGAGTTAGTTGCAGATGGGAGAGGGATTGCGCCGGTGCATAACTGGCTTGTAAACGATTATCTGTTATCAAACTCTTTACTTGAAATTGTTAAAGACTATTCGCTACCAGCTGTGCAGCTAAGTTTGTTATATGTGCCGCAAAAAGCTGAGTTACTGAGGGTAAGAGCATTGATTGACTTTATTAGTGAGGAGTGTTTAAAAATTCCAGGAATAAGCAAATAAGTGTCAGATTTTCGTATCATTCATTTTTATCTTCCACCGTACATACCTAAATATACCTTTAAATTAAGTTAACCGTTAGCTTTTAGAAATAGCTAGGAAAGGACCTATAATGAATGTGTACCAGCTTAGAAAACCGACAAATACCTATGATGTAATTGATCTCGATATAATGGAAATGTCAAAGCAGATAGTTAAAAACGCTAATGAGCCTATGAGTGATACTATTATTCGTACAGTTATGAGCGATGTTCCTCAAGGAAATGTCACATTAACAGCATTATCTCCTCGCGGGTTTACATGTAAGCATCTCGAAAGAGCAAAAAAGCAGAATTATGACATTAATTTATACAGCTCTTTTTTAGTGTTAAACAAAACTGCCTACACATATTTAAGCGCTCCTTTAAGTGAATTTGGCGAATTTATTAACTTAAAGACTGATGGCGATAAATTATATTTATTCAACCCACTTACTTTTGCTCAAGAAGATTTGAGCTTGACAGAAAAAGCCTATCTGGATGGCTATGAGGATGGATTAAAGTCACTTGCATTCGATAAGGAGGATGTAAGAAATAAACTTATTTTTAAATCGAAATTGCAATCAGGCTTGTCACTTTACTGCACCGATGATTTTAAAGAATTAGTTAATGATAATAATTTATCTGGGTTAGTTTTTAATACTGACCTACTCACATATTTTTAAGTTGTAATGCTTACTCTGATTAATTTCCCTAGAGTGCTGCTCATTAGCCTTAACAATTTTTAATGAAATAAAAAGCCATTGGATTAACAATTAAAAGGCTAGCGCCTTACCAACGACCTTAAAGCTTATGTTGGTAAGGTTTCGTTATTAATGACGCCAGCTTTTACTGTAGTTATCATTTATTTTTTGAAAAATTACCTATGAATTTTTGAACATAAGGATCACAAGAGCCGTAACTTACAATAAATATATCAAGGTCTGCGTACTCGTATAGTTTCAAGGCGCGCTCAATGGCTTGTAAGATCCATTGTCTATCATTACCAAATACGCCACCACCAATAAGTGTTAGGTATACTTTATTGTTTCCAGTTTTTTGATAGTTCAAAATAGCAGAGCATATTGTTGCTTCGTAACAAGCCTCTAATATGAGTTTGGCAAAATTAGCCCATAATCTTGGTGGTATTTGTGAATATGCGACAGGAAGCGCTGAACAATAAACTTGGCTGACTGTTTGCTTTAGAGTATTTAGTGTCACCTCTGTATCCCATTGGATGCCAATGCGTAACAAAGCTTTTAATTTGTCGAGTTCAGATTCAGTCGTTGAGTTAATTTTTTCATTTATTTCTGTCAACCCCTGTTCAGATGCCAAAGCATAACCATTTTTCATTTGCCAAAGACGGTTATTTTTATTTCCTAATGCGGCACCAATGTCACTCAGGCAATCGATCTGATTATTAGCCGTTTGACCAATTTCACCATTTACGTTTGCAAAATAGTTTCGATAAATAGTTCCGGCACCTGCAGCTATAGCGCAAGCAGGTCCTTGAGTACGATCATACTCATAGCCATCGACACCGTGCTCAGGTGTAACATCAGGAGAAACCATTTCTAAAAGGTTGAATTGTGAGGCAACCTGGAATAATGCACCGACATTGTTCTTATCAGTATGAAGGTCTTGAACATTAGCAACGATTTCACGAATAGAGTTCTTTATATCTAGCGCTTTATTATAATTAACGCGATTTCTTAATTCGGCTAATGATGGTGTTTCTAATAAGCCGCAATGATATTCCTTTGCATTAATATGAGATTTTAAAATATTACCGTTAACTGATAAATTTTTATGCACTTGTAACGGGGATTCTTCACTAAAGCCTGTCAGCTTTTCAAACCACATATAAAATTCCTTTTAGTTACTTGGCGAGCCTATAAAAAGGCTCGCTTTAATGTATTTTATTGAAATGCAGCCATAGCTGAATTCGTCTTTACTCAATTACTTACTATGCGCCAATATAGAGCTATTTATTAAAAACTAACGCTCTTGTAACATACGCTCAAATTCTGCCATCGCTAATTGCTCTGCTTCGTTACGGCTGGCAATCATTGTTTCAAAATCGGTTTCAATAGTTGCTAAAACAGCGGGCGGATTCATGCGTTTAATGCGTGAAAATTGCTCATCTTCAGTTTCATCGTAAGCGAGTATGGCAAGCGTGATTGAGTTTCGCTCTACACCTTCTGAAAATATACCTTCGTTATCTAAGCGAATTAACACGCGCTCTAAGGTTGATAACCATGCTTGCCAATATTTTTGGATTTCTTCATCACTGACTATTTCATAGCTATCGTCATTGTCGAGTGTTTGTAGAATTTCACTACTGTGTTCAAAATATTCTGAGTAATCTTCTAATGATGGAAAGTCACTGACGTTCCATTTAGCGAGTAAACGGTCATCTTCTTCGCAGTCATATTCGTCTTCAAATGTGCTTTGAAAATCAGTATGAGTATTGAACATAGGTAAAAATGAACAGCTACCAGAGTGATAAAAACCGATTACATAAATATCATCACCCAAGTCAGCTAAAATTTGCTTGAATGCTTTTTTACTATCTAAATATAACGCTTCTTCAAAAGTAGAAAAGTCAGTTTCCATGTAATCATTCCTTGTAAAAAATTAATAATTTGGCAGTTTATCATATGTAATAAAGCCAATTAATTAAATTAACTGGCTTTTTATTATTTATGCTCCAGGGCCACATTCCATACATTGGTTAATGATATCTGGGCCAAATTTCAGCTTAGCGTTTAAATCACGCAGTGCTGTACGTAGGCCTTCTTCTATCACTGGGTGATAAAATGGCATGTCGAGCATTTGTGGTACAGTCATTTTGTTTTGTACAGCCCATGCCAGTAGGTGGGCGATATGCTCAGCTTGTGGGCCAATAAACTCAGCACCTAAAAATAAGCCTGTGCCTTGCTCTGCGTATAAACGCATATGACCTTTGTTTTTCAACATTACGCGGCTGCGGCCTTGGTTTTCAAAGCTGACCTCGCCAATTTCAAAACAACCACACTCACCATAACGAGCCGTTATTTGCTTGTACGTTTCACCGACCATAGCAATTTGTGGGTCGCTGAAAACGGCTGCAATTGGCGCTCGGCGCAGGCCAATACGTACATCAGGGAAACGCCCCGCGTTTTGCCCTGCGATGGAGCCTTGGTCGCTCGCTTCATGCAGTAGTGGGATCATGTTACTGGCATCTCCGGCGATAAATATATTGGAGTCGCCACATTGCATTGTGTGTTTATCAGCGATTGGTACGCCACGTTCATCAAGCTCAATGCCAGTGTTTTCAAGACCGAGTTTGTCGGTGTTTGGTACGCGGCCCGTCGCGGCAAGTACGTAATCAAATTGCTCGGTTTGTTTTTGCCCGTTTTTGTCGACATAGGTAAGCTGCGCTTTATCGCCTACTTGTTTCATATCGGATACGTTTGAATCGGTATCGACAAAAAACTCTTCAGCAAATACAGTATTTGCGTAGTCTTTTATAACTGGGTCGGTAATTGGGCCAATCGCGCCACCCACACCAAATAGTTTTACCTTAACACCTAAGCGATGCAACGCTTGGCCAATTTCGAGGCCAATAACACCAGGGCCAAATACAGCAACTGACTCTGGCAAGTCTTGCCAATCGAAAACGTCATCGTTAATGATTAGTCTGTCGCCAAAGTTATTAAATACGCTAGGGTAAGCAGGTCGAGAGCCGGTAGCAATTACAAAGCGCTTAGCGGTAATAATTGTATGGTCGTCAATCTGTACGCGATTGGCATCTAAAAATTTTGCGTAGCCTACTATTTTATCATCAGTGGGTAGCTCATCCACGGCTTCTACTACAAAACCTACGAAGCGGTCGCGCTCATTGCGCACGCGCGCCATTACTTCAACACCGTTTATGGTTGGTTTTGAGCTGTGCACACCAAAGGCTGGCGCGGCTTCAATTGCATGGGCGGCTTCTGCGGCGGCAATAAGTAATTTACTTGGCATACAGCCAACTCGCGCACAGGTAGTACCGTATGGGCCTGCTTCAATCATTAATACGTTAGACGTGTGTTGTTTTGCATTGCGGTAAGCGCTTAAACCTGCGGTGCCAGCACCTATTACAACAACGTCGGTGTTTAGTTCTTTCATGGTGATGTCCTCAATACCAATTTTATTAAAAAACTGGTTTTTAAATTAGTTAATAAAATAGGTATTTAAAATGGGTATTTAAAAAGGGTATGGATAGGGGCATTGCTGCCCCTTATTATTTGCTTAAGGTATTTACTTAATTAAGCAAAGTATTTTTCTAAATCGTCAGAGCCACCAATGTGCTTACCGCCGATAAATACTTGTGGTACGGTCTCACGGCCTGAAATAGCTTTTAGGCTAGTCAGTGATGCGCCAGCACCCATAGTGATCTCTTCGTATACTAGGCCTTTCTCTGTTAATAATGCTTTCGCTTTTTTACAGAAAGGGCAGCCAGGTTTAGTGAAAATGCTCACCGGCTCTGGTTTAACTTGTTTAGGGTTGATGTAATCGAGCATAGTGTCTGCATCTGATACTTCAAACGGGTCGCCAGGTAAATCTGGTTCGATGAACATTTTTTCAATTACGCCATCTTTAACCAGCATAGAGTATCTCCAGCTGCGTTTGCCAAAACCTAAATCGTTTTTATCAACTAACATGCCCATGCCGTCAGTGAATTCGCCGTTACCGTCTGGTAATAAGGTAATGTTTTGTGCTTCTTGATGCTCAGCCCATGCATTCATTACAAAGGTATCGTTTACTGATAAACACACAATGTCGTCAACGCCGTTTTGTTTAAGTACACCAGCTAATTCGTTGTAGCGTGGTAAGTGAGTTGATGAACAGGTTGGTGTAAATGCACCGGGTAGTGAAAACACAACCACTGTTTTACCTTTAAAAATGTCATCGGTAGTTACTGATTTCCATTCGTCATTTTGACGTGTTGCAAATGTAACCTGTGGAATTGTTTGACCTTCAATATTCTTTAACATGTTTTTTAGTTCCTCTTGATTTGTTGATAGCCATTATGTCGTGAAAGTTATAATAGCTCCAATCGTTTGTTTATATTAGTATGATAGGTATTACCGATTAATTATGAGTTTGCAGTGAATTTAAAAGATCTTGAATACGTAAAAGCGATTGCGCACTTTAAGCATTTTCGTAAAGCCGCCGATGCATGTTTTGTCAGTCAACCCACTCTCAGTGGACAGGTTAAAAAACTTGAACAAGAGCTGGGTGTTACTTTATTTGACCGCTCTACTAAGCAGGTTACTTTAACGGCTCAAGGTGAACGTTTGTTGACACAGATCAAAGTGATCTTAGAGCAAACCCAAATATTAAAAGAGCTAGCAGCAACGTCATCGTCGCCACTACAAGGTAAAGTAAGAATAGGCATTATTCCAACGATTGCACCGTATTTATTACCTACCTTACTCACCTCGATGAAAGAAGCGTTTGCTGATAGCCAATTTGCTTTTGTTGAGATGCAAACCGCGACTATATTAAGCGCACTGGATAACGGTGAGTTAGATATCGCTATATTAGCAGATGTGCCTGAACTTAAACTTTATCATACAGTTAAATTGTATAAAGAAGACTTTTTGGTCGCTATGTCAGCGCAAAATAGTTTAGCAAAACGCAGTAAAATAGTGTTAGATGAGCTACAAGAGTGCAGTTTATTGATGCTCAGCGATGGTCATTGTTTTAAAGATCAAGCCCAGCAATTTTGTTTTGCCGCTGGGGTTGATGTGTCCAATGAGTACCGAGGTAATAGCTTAGAAACCTTATTAGCATTGGTGGCTATGGATGATGGGGTAACCTTCGTGCCTAAGCTTGCGTGCACAGAGCGTGCAGGTATTAGCTACTTGCCAATCTTCCCAACTCAACAGCGAAGTGTGGTGTTGGCCTGTCGTAAACATTACCCGCATTTAGCGGGCATTGAATTACTTGCTAATTGGCTTATTGAGCACCCAAGCTTACACCAACAATTGACTAAGGCTCTAAATTAGTCAGTTCTACTACATCATTTATTTGAATATTAGGCAGTGGTTGTTGGTCAATACTGACGGCAACCGCACTTTGTTGATATACCTGCTCAACTTGTATTTGATTGAGCGTGGTGATCAGGTGTGGCATTTTATTTCCCGCTGCATCGGTTAAATAGTTATGATGTGCAATATTTAAGCGTTGGCCTTTTTCAATACCATGGGCTTTGCCTAAATTAATAATTAGCTTATTGTTTTCTATATGTAATATTTTACCTTGGGTTTCAAGGCAAGCCATTGCGGCTTGTAAGTCGTAACTAACGGTTTGGTTTATGTCGGCTATATTTTGGCCGTAATCTGAACTCCAAAATTTATCACTAAACACGTCAATAATTGCAGTTTTTTCAAATGGCCAGATAGCTTGACTGCGATAACTTTTTTGCCACATTCGCTCGTAAGTGGTGCCATCAAACAAGGCAAAATCTATTTTATATGAACGTTGGTAGGTTTCGTCCTGCCAAAAAGCATAACTGTTATTGAGTTTATCGCCATTTGAGATATCAACAATTTGACTTAACAATACATACTGAGAATTACTGCGGCTCGATATTTCTTCTAATAGGGCATTACTGTAATCGTATTGTTGATTAAAAAATTCGCCAACGCGGATCGGAAAATTAAAATAAGCCGTTGGTTTAGCATTCATAGCCGATTGATTTAACGTTTTGTAGAGTGCTTCGCTGGTGGCTTTATTAATGTCAAATATTTGACCCATCTTCGCTTGTTCGCGATTATTTAATTGTGTTTGGGTGATCGCAACAAATTTAGTAAATTGGTTCGCAGGGCAGTGTTCTTGTTGAGGGAAGATATCCAAGCGCAAAGTAATTGCAAATTGATCGGCTTTACGATCTTCGCTGATCATCTCTATCTTTTGAATTTCGCCATGGCTGTTTATTTTTAGTTGATCTTGGGTTAACACCCCATCTACTAAGGTTTGCATTGAGCTGACGCGTGCCCCTGAGAACACTAAAGCTTGGGTGATAGCATCTTTTATTGCCGCCGATTTTGCCGCACTTATATCATCATTTTTAATGCTTGCATGGCCGGTTGATTCATACCATTGGGCAACTGTATGGGAGGAAAATAGACTAATACTTAGCCAACTGCTGGCGATTACTACCATTGATAAAATTCGCTTCATTACCCTAACCCCATGAATATACATTTGCTATTAACAGTGACAGAGCAAGGACTGTACCAATTGTTTTGCAAGGTTGCTTTAAAACCGTCATAGCAGTTAATTATGGCATTGATCGTGCATTGATTTAGTTATTAATGATTCTTTTAAAGCGTGAGAGAAGCCATGCGTATTGTGATTTCAATTTGTATATTAGCAAGCTTAGGTCTAGCTGGCTGTAGCAGTATTTTTGATAAACATGTGGAATATAAGTATATTGAGCCAGATAACTACCCAATTCTAAAAGCCGTGGGTTATGCGCCGATCAGTGCGCAACCGGGTGATAACCAATCACAACGCTCATTAATGGCGATTAAAGCATCAAAACTAGAAGCGTATCGTGAGCTGGCAGAGCAAGTATATGGGCAAAAAATTACCGCAGGCACCACAGTGCAAGGCAGTATTGCACAAAACGATCACTTGCAAGGGCAAGTACAAGGGATTATTAAAGGCGCACAAGTAATTAAAACCTATGCCGTAGGTGATACCTATGCCACTGAGTTACAACTTGATATGAAGCGGGTGCATGACTTGTACATAGATGAAATTAAACCACGCGAAGTTAAAAAAGTAACTTATTACTAAAACGCTTGATCTAATAAATTAGTTGTTAGTTATGTTAGTAACTAACAAAAGACACGCTAAAATATCTCACAGTGAATACTTCAGTGCTATGCTTTATTTAATGTTTTTTATTGAATAAAGCTTGTGGCACGTAAAAAAATAACTCGGTTTTTATTAATATACTTATGGTCGCGTCAGTGAGCGTTTTGCACTTTGGCTGCGTGCTTTTGCGAAAGTTTAGTAACTGCCCGTTACTGCATTTTGCGCTATTGTTTATACTAGTTACCAGTGTGGTTTTTGCCGATCGTCTCCCCATCCAGTTTAATGTCTTTTTAGAAAAAATGAACCTGCAATTTGGACCAACGCGCGTAGCGGTAGCACGTAATTGGCAAACGATGTTGGTTCAGTCACAGAATCAAACTGAGCAACAAAAAATCTTAATCGTAAATGATTTTTTTGCTCGCAACTTACGCTATCGTACTGATATTGAGCTATGGCAGCAAAATGATTACTGGGCAACGCCACTTGAAACATTAGGCAAAGGCCTTGGTGACTGCGAAGATTATGCGATTGCTAAATATATTAGTCTGCGAGTACTAGGCATTGAAGATGATAAGTTACGTTTGATCTACGTTAAAGCACAGATCGGCGGTCCTAACTCAAAACAAACTCAGGCGCATATGGTGTTGGGGTATTTTGTTACTCCTAATGCACAACCGCTGATATTAGATAGTTTAATAACAAAAGTACTGCCTGCCGCTAAACGCACCGATCTAAGCCCCGTTTTTAGTTTTAACAGCCAAGGCTTGTGGGCGAACAACTCAACCCAAAGTGTTGCCAATCCAACTGCTAGGTTATCTCGCTGGCGACGAATTATTGAACAAACACAACAAGAAGGAATTATCTGGTGATGTCATTTATGTCCTTATTTAAACGTGAAAGTAAGATCACTTTACGCCAAGAACTGTGGTTGGCTATTTTAGTGGTCATAATTATTGGTTTCGTCAGTAGTGTGCTCATTAGTACGTATTCGGCTAAACAGTATTTTTCTTCTCAGTTGTATTTAAAAAATATTGATAATGCTAATGGCTTGGCTTTAATGCTCAGTCAGCTGCATAAAGATCATGTTGAATTAGAGCTACTTATTTCTGCTACTTTTGATACAGGGCACTACCAACGTATTGAATTGCAGGACCCGCAAGGTGAACCGATCGTAAAACGAGTATTTAGTGGTGAATTTGATACATCGGCGCCACTTTGGTTTCATCATCTTTATCAATTACATGTGATGCCAGGCGTTGCGCAAGTGAGCGATGGCTGGCAGCAGTTTGGTACTTTATATGTAGAGAGCCATAGTCAATACACAGAGCAAGCGCTATGGGAGAGCGCGATTCGATTATTCTGGAGTTTTTTTATGGTGGCGATTACCGCATGTATAGCGAGTGCTCATTTTTTAAGTCGAATTTTACGCCCGTTAGATGATGTTGTGCAGCAAGCAAATGCGCTAGGTGATAAACGTTTTATTAAATCTAAAGTACCAAAAACGTATGAATTTGCTCGGTTAGTTAGTTCGATGAATCTTCTGTCAACGCGCTTTAGTCGTATTATTAAAGAAGATAATAAACGCTTAGAGGAGTTTCGTTTTAAAAGCCAGCACGATGAATTAACTGGCTTGGCGAATCGAGAGTATTTTTGTGCCACTTTAGAAGCACAATTGGAGCAATCAAAAGAACATGCTCATGGCGCGTTATTTTTATTTCGTATTGTCAATCTTGACCTGATCAGTGAGCAAATCAATCGTGTTGAGATGGTGGCTTTTTTACGCCGCTTTACACAAACATTGGTCGCTTTTTTAGAAGCCAATGAAGATCGTTTTTCAGCAAGTCATATTGCCCGTATGTCTCATAGCGATTTTGCGGTATTGGTAAATGACACTGATGATATCGAAAGTCTGAGTTCGAAGGTACTTAAACAACATGCAGTATTACTGGCAGAATACAGTCATATTGGTTTAACTATCCCACACAGTTGTAGTTATATAGAGCGTGAAGATAGTCGTTTTACATTGTTAAAACGGGTCGATAATTTATTAAAAGCCGCCGTGGCAGAGCCGACAATACAGGTTCAAATTAATAATAATAAGCAGCGCAATGAATTATTTTCTGACGCTGCTAGTTGGCGTGAGGCGATTGAGCGCGCGTTAGATAATAATGACTTAGATGTGTTGCTTTATCCGGTTAAATCTTTTTCGGGTAAGTTATTACAAAACCAAGTGAGCTTAAGTTTATTACTCAATGGTGAGCTCTATCGTAGTGGCTATTACTTACAATGGGCAAAGCGATTGAAGTTACTTGCTCGATTAGACTGGGGCTTGATCAAATATCTGGTACAAACATTTGAAGCGCGAGAGGATTTAAAACTTATATCGGTGGAATTATCACAAGAAACATTATTAGATGATGCCGCGCTTGCTGCGATATTGACTTATTTATTGGCGTTTCCAAAATTAGCAGCGCATATTTGTTTTGATATACGTGAAAGTTTAGCTGTTGCTGAATTGACTATTTTTAAAGATTTTTGTATGCAAGTGAAAAGTATGGGAGCAAAAGTGGCACTGAAACGGGTCGGGCCAGCTTTCACTAAAATAGATAAAATTCATGAGTTAGGTCTTGAAATGATTAAAATTGATAGTATTTACGGACACAATATTAGTTACAGCCAAGATAATCAGACTTTTTTAAGAGGAGTGTGCGCACTAGCTCATTCAATTGGTATAAAAGTCATTGCTGAGGGCGTTAATAACCCCGAAGATCAGGTGACATTACAAGGGCTAGGATTCGATGGCATAGTATCGCAACCAGTTGATGATGAAGTAAAAGCAAGCGCGGAAGAATAAAATATAGGGTTGTGTATTCTGCCCAAGGTAGACTCTAATCTACGGACATAGTATTGCGTTTGTACTCTGGTTCTTAATGTAGAAAAATGCGGTTGATTTATAACATTACGGAAGATGCACAAGTATTAGAAATTGAATTCTCAATTTTTTAACTTCCTTTTACTGCGAGCATCAATTGCATACGGTCACGAACTTTGAGCTTGTTAAAAATCGAGCTCATATGTTCTTTAACGGTACGTTCGGTAATGTTTAATTGCTTTGCAACCATTTTATTACTGGCACCTGTGACAACAATATCGACCACTTGGTGTTCGCGTTTGGTTAATAGTGTTAGATCACAAGCATGCTGATAACTGATTGACTGCTTTGAGAGCACGCCGACTAAATTTGATAGCAACTGACCCGGTAACCAGATGCCGCCACTGATAACGGTTTCTGCCACTTGCTCTATAATTACCTTACTGGCAAATGCTTCAACATAACCGCGAGCTCCCACTTGCAGCGCAGCGCAGAGTTCTGCCATGTTTAACTCTTTGCTCATCACAATCACTGGAATGCGATTTTTACTGTACCTTTGTACTACGCTAAGCCAATCAGGACTGCCAGCTAAGATCCATAAAATAGTATCTGCTGTAATATTGTGTGGTTGTTGCTGTCGTATTTCACATTCAGGGTAGGCTGCTTGCCAGTGAGGTGAAATAAACTTAGCTTCGGTGATAAAGACACTTTGGCGCATTATAGTTCCATATTAAAAATGTAAGAATAATATTAATTAACGCTCAGTCATTGCTAATGAGGTTGCTCGTAATACCGGTTTAAGCAAGTACTCCAACACGGTTTTTTTACCAGTAATAATATCTACCTGAGTTGTCATTCCTGGAATAATTGTTAGGTTTTCGGCAAAGTGGCTTTTGTCCGTTTTCAGCTGTACTAAATAAAACGTGTTGTCTCGCTCATCAGTAATCGTGTCGGCACTAATTTGTATAACTTCGGCGCTTAGTCCGCCGTATATCGCAAAATCGTAAGCACTAAATTTGATCATTGCAGCTTGTCCCGGACGTAAAAAAGCAATGTCTTTCGGAGGGATTTTGGCCTCTACAATTAGTTGGTCATCCAGCGGTATTATTTCAAGTACATCACTACCAGGTTGTAAAATGCCACCGACGGTATTGACCATCAGGCGTTGCACAGTGCCATTAACCGGAGAGCGAATTTCAGTTTGGGTGACTTTATCTGCTAAACCAGATTCGGTTTCTTTAATTGCATCTAGGCGCAGCCGTGCTTCAGAAAGCTCATTATTCCAACGGTTTATCATAGATAATTCGACTTCGTTTACTTTATTCTTCGCTTCATTAATAGCAGAAAGGCTACGATTAATAACAGCCTTAGTGCGGTTTATCTCACCATTTAAATCAACAGCTTGGCGTTCTAAACGAATAATATCGATATCAGATACTGCGCCTGAGCGTAGTAATGGGCGGGTTACTTGTAGTTCGCGGTTTATTAATCGTAAGGCATTGCTATGCTGTTGCAGGGCTGCTTGTGCTTCGATATGATCTTGACGGCGTTGTTCTAATTGGCGTTTATGAATTGCGACTTGTTGTTCAAGCTCTTGGTTATTACTGGTGTAAAGTGCTTGTTCGTGCATCACGACTCCCGGCGCATCAGCAGTGAGTTTAGTCTCAAAAATTAACGGTTGTTTTTTAGTCTGAGCTTCAAGACGCGCTACTTTGGCACTGAGTGACAACACTTTTGACTGGTTTTCTCTAAAGTTCGAAATATATCTGGTAGGGTCTATTTTTATTAATACATCGCCAGCATTGACGATTTGCCCTTCGCGGACATTAATTTGCTCTACCATGCCGCCATCGTAGGATTGGATCAGTTGCAATTTATTTGATGGGATCACTCGGCCTTCACCACGAGCAACTTCATCTAGGTTTGCAAATGCAGACCAAACAACCAGCAACACCATACTTAAACAAATTAAATATAGCAGTAACTTGGCACTGGCTGGTTGCTGTTGCATTTTTTCCCATTGTGCATCGACCACCCAATCTTGGCTATTAGGTGGGGATAACCAGCCTTTAAATAAGTTATTAAATATTGATGGCTTTTGTCCTTTACTAGTCTCAATGGCACGACCGACAGATTCAAAAGAGCGTTGCTCTATAGTGATTTTATTTTTACTCATGAGGCACGCTCTACGGCTTGATTATTGAGAGACGCGATAACGTTGGCTTTTGCACCGTCGGCGATAATTTTGCCATTATCAATTACGATAATACGATCGACTAACTCAAGTAATGAGGTTCTGTGAGTAACAACAAGTAAGGTTTTATCTTGGCTGTGTTGTTTTAAATTGGCGATGATTTTGGCTTCGCTATTATGATCCAGTGCTGAGGTTGGTTCATCGAGAATGAGTATGGGTGGATCATTGATCAATGCTCGAGCCATTCCCACAGCTTGGCGTTGTCCACCAGAAAGTAAGCGACCTTGTTCGCCAACTTGTAGGTCAAAGCCATCAGGATGAGAGTTTATAAGATCGAATAATTGGCTACGCTCGCAAGCACTAATAATTTGTTCATCTTTGGCGTGCCATGCACTTAAGGTGATGTTGTCTTTGAGGGTGCCAAAAAATAGTGAGATAGTTTGTGGAACATAACCAATGTTATGGCGTAATTCTGCGGGATCTATTTGGTGAATATCGGTGTTATCAATTAAAATTGATCCTGAATTTGGCTCATGCAGCCCTAGGATTAACTTCTCTAGGGTGCTTTTTCCTGAGCCATTACGTCCTAGGATAGCCACTTTTTCACCGGCTTTGATTTTAAATGATACACCTGATAATGCTTCGTTACTGTCATCAGCATATTTAAAGTGCACATCATGAAACTCTATATCACCACGTAAAACGGGGTGACTTAACCAATGCTTTCCTGCAGGACGCTCAATTTCTTTTTCCATTATTTCATTGAGTGAATGCATGGCAATAGCGGCATGGTGAAATTGTGCTAACACAGCGGCAGATTGACCGATTGGCCCCATAGTGCGTGAAGATAATAAATAGGCGGCGATCAAGCCTCCTTGGGTTAAATCACCAGCAATAACTAAGTGCACCCCAATAATCATAATTATCACGCCAACACATTGTTGTAGCCAAGTGGCTGAGTTAGCAATTGAACCGGAGATCAGCCGGCTCTGTGCATTAACCCGAGCAATATAAATGGTTGATTTTTCCCATGCAGCCTGGGTTTTACATTCACTATGAAAGCTTTTAACGTCCTCGATATTGGTGAGACTCTCTACTAAAATAGCATTACGCATTGAACTGGCTTTCATTGTTTGCTCTGATAGCGCTTCTAATTTACGGTGGGCGGCTAAGGCATAGCATAGTAGCAACAGTGCTCCGACAATGATCGGGATACTAAGCTGTACGCCAATGATAGCAATCACGGTGAGGTATAAAAGTACAAAGGGTAAATCAACCAAAGCGATAAGCGTGATTGAGCTGAAAAATCCTCGCACAGCTTCAAATGACTGGATATTGCTGGCAAATGAGCCCGCTGATGTAGGGCGGTTTTTTAACTGCATACCCAGTACTCGCTCCATAATAACTGCGGAGACTTTTACGTCGATACGACTTGCTGCGAGTTCGACAAAATAGCTGCGTACTAACCTTAAAATGAAGTCGGCGGTCAGCGCGATTAATACGCCAATGGCTAATACCCATAGTGTTTCAACAGCTTGATTTGGTACCACTCGATCATACACGTTCATAACAAATAATGGCATCGCAATTGAAAGTACGCCTAGTGCAATGGCTGAAATAATCACGTCTTTATACAAGGATCGACATTCTTTTATCACGCCCCAAAACCAGCCGTCTTTAGATAGTTTTTGCAGCACTGGCGAGCGGGCATCAAAGGTGAATTCAGGACGTGTATAAATAACAATATCAGTGGCATTTTTGCTCAGATCTGTAATTTGTAAGGTTACTGCCGAATCGCTGAGTTCAGGGTAAATAACTTCTACGGTGTGTAATTGCAGATCCAGTGCAGTGATCACACAGGCTTGATTATTTTCTAGTAGTAAAATAGCGGGTAATAATGCCGTATTGATTTTAATAAGTTGTTTATTTACAACTTTAGTTTTAAAACCAATGCGTTTTGCAGCCCTTGAAAAACCAGAAGGAGTAAGATTACCTTGCTCAAGAGGAAGTCCATTTAGCAAGGTTTCGCGGGAAAATTCACGATCATGGTAGTGGCATAAAATTGCTAAGCAGTCGACTAAAATACCACCATGACCGATTTCATCATCTATTTCCATATAGCTTCCAATATCACTTTATATTGTTTAACTAGTTCAGATTAATAACTTGCCGCAACAAAGCTATTGCCAGTTTCTGTGTCTGTGATCACAGCTTCAATACGGCGGTTAGCGGCGTTAGCTCGAACAGAGATCTCATTAATTCTTGGTTTATCTACTCCATAACCGAGTGACTTAACCCGTTTAGGGGCAACACCGTATTGCTGAATTAAAATTTCAGCCACGGAGAATGCTCGTTTTTCTGATAGTTTTTTATTGTAAAGAGCAGGCCCTTCGAGTGAAGCATGCCCTTGTATTTCAACATTTTTAGATGGGTGTGATTTTAAAAAATCAGCGAGGCGTGCGATTTCTTGCAAATACTCAGGGCGCACAACACTTGAATCAGCCACGAACGGAATACCGATCTCGACGTTACTAGTATTACTGTTGTATTTAGTGCAGCCTTTTTCATCTACCTCAGTCAAGGTTGGGGTCGAAGGGCAATCATCTTGTTCGTTGGCAACACCGTCATTATCATCATCACTAAATGTACTGCTATTTAAGGTCGGTGCATTGAGATAACTGGGCATCGCAGTCATGCTCATATAGGCGTTATCTTGTTGGGCTTTTTTTTGCAAAAATGCTTGCCGATTGATTGTTGCTGCAACATCGTATTTAGGGCAGATAAACTCGGCATTATGGGCAATAGTATCATCTGTTAATTCAGTGATTTTCGGGAATTTGTCTGAGCTTACATTAAGTGTCGGAAGTAGTTTTCCCATTTCTGCTAGCATCGCTAATATGGCACTTTGACGTTCATAAAGTGCTGCTGTATAGGAACGGTTTGACTGGAATGACTCGTTTTCTGCATCCAACACATCTAATAACGTGCGTTGACCAATATCAAATTGATCTTTATAGGCAACTTTTACTTTGTCTGATGAGCGGCGATGCTGGTCAAGGGCTGGTAATTTACTTTCAAGTACTTTGACATTGTTATAAGCAACTTGCAGATTTTGACGAATTTCGATACAGGATTGATCTCGCTGGTATTTTGCAATATTAACTTCTTGATAAGCTTGTTCTAAATTAGCGCTATCGAGGCCCCCGTTATAGAGATTGTAACGTACATCAATCCCAACCCGGGCTTCGGTACGGGTTTGATTAAAACCAAGTTCATCGCGATCTTGGGAGCCATATCGGGCGGATAAATCAACCTTTGGATGAAAGGCGGATTTCTGCGATTGGGCATTTGCTTGCTGCGCTTCAATATTGTAGAGCGATGCATAAAAATTTGGGCTGTTTTTATAGGCAATATCAAGAGCTTGATTAATCGAAATGGGGATGCTGTCTTCATTTAATTTTGCAGCCACGGTGCCTTGCTGAGGAAGTTCGCCGACTATGCGTAAGTAGCGTGCGCTAACATCATGGAGATTTGCGTATTCAGTCATTACATTTGATTGTGCAAGTGATAGGCGGCCGCTGATCTGTTCAAGATCGGCAGCTCTTGCAACTCCAGCACCAACACTTTGCTCAATTTGCTGATAAACCGATTCATGCTCTTGAAGATTTTTTTGTGCCAGCTCAACTAACGTGGTGAACTTCTGTACATCAAGGTAGGCAACGCTTGCTTGCAGGGCGGTTTGCTCTGCTTGGGAGAGCATTTCAAAATAGCGAATGAGCTGAATTCGCTCAAAGCGTTTAACTGTATTAGATGTTTGGAAACCATCATAGAGCATTTGTCGTAATGTTAACTCTGCCGTATTTCGATTGTATTCATCTTCTACGCCGTAGTTGCGCTTTTCATAGCCGGCACTGATTGATGCGTCTAGGGTCGGTAAATACCCAGATTGTGCTGCGTCAATGCCATAAACAGATGCTTTAAAAGCATGCCAAGCTTGCTGAACTTCTGGGTTGCTCGCAATCGCTTTGTCGGCTACATAAGTTAAAGGCATGATCGAAGTTTGTTCTGCATAAAGATTGGGGGTAAATCCATTTGCAGCTAAAACCAAACCAATTAGAGTTGTAAATCTAGTACCGGTAAAGTTAGTTTTCTTAGCCATTTCGTCCTCTTAGATCCAAATTTATGGGCAATTAAATTTAGTTTTAGACAACGAAATCAATTTGTGCAAATAGAACTTTGATAAAGCACAAAAATTAATTTCTACCAGTTTTTTAATCTTTTAATACAATTTTAAAAATTCAAAACCTGTACTTTAGTCCAGTATCCTTTTGGCTGTGATGTCCTAAATTTGAGTAATACAAAGGTATAACTCTTGATTAAAGGCAGCAAAATGGACGCAAATCAATTACTGATCATAGACATTCAAGGCTCAGCTGGGATTGTTTTAGAAGATGGTTCAATTCGGGCATTATCGTTGGGGGACGCGCTGACGGTTGGTGATGTTATTATCACTGCTGAGAACTCCTCGGTTATGATCGATATCAAAGGTATGTCTCTGTCTATTCCTGCCAATCAACGGGTAAGAATCACCCCCGACCTTGTTGCCGAAACGACCCGCGATAGCTCAGAAACAACAATTTTTGATGATAGTATTGATGATGCCATTGCTAGCTTAAACCAACCGAATACTGCAGATGAGGCATCCTCCTCTCCTTTAAGTGAAGATGTCAGTGATTTTTTGAGTGCCCTTGAAAGTGGTGGTGATTTACTGGATACATTAGAAGCAACTGCCGCTGGTGGTAATGCTGCAACAGGTTCTGGTGGAGGTACTTCCTTTGTGGAACTTGCACGTATCGCTGAGGGTATTGATCCAAGTAGTTTATCTTTTGATGATAGTTTTACAGCTAACAATGATGGCATTTTTTCTCTTCGTGATACGACCGATGGGGTGGTGCCCGAAACCGCGTTAATTGGTAGTTTAGAGTTAAATGACATTGGCTTAATTAATAACCCGCAACCGATTATTTCAGGTGCATCGACTAATTTAGTGGGTCAAACAGTATTAATTACAATCACCGATGCTTTGGGTAATGTACAAACGATTGATGTTGTTGTGCAACCTGACGGCACCTTCACCTCACCGGAATTAGAACCATTACCAGATGGCCCAATTGTTGTTGAAGTTACAGCAACAGGCCCAGATGGCAATCCAATTTCAGATAACATTGCTGCCGATATTGATACCACAGCACCGCTTGTGAGTATTGATACACTTGCTGATTCGACATCGCCAGTGGTAGTAATTACAGGCTCCGTAGTCGGGCTGGTGGCCGGTGATGATGTAACGCTTACGGTGACTGATAGCAGTGGGCAAGTGCAAACGTTTGTGACGCAAATTGATGAGCAAGGTAATTGGAGTGTTACCACCGCAGCTTTGGCTGAAGGTCCTTATGGTGTTCAAGCAAATGTGGTTGATGAAGCTGGTAACCAAGGTAATGCACAAACTACAGCCATTATAGATCTAACCGCGCCAGTAATTGTGATTGATGCAATTGCTGATACCAATGACGTGACTCCTACATTGACGGGGTCGGTAAATGGTGTAGCTACGGGTACGCTTGTATCAATAACCGTTGTAGCTAGTGACGGCGTTGCGCAAGCTTTAACTGCTTCGGTTACAGCTGATGGCAGTTGGTCTGTAGAGGTTGTTGATGCACTGGCTGAAGGTCAATTTACAGTGACAGCCAGCGTCGCTGATAGCGCTGGTAATCAAGCCGAAGATAGTGCAGCTGGTGTAGTAGATTTAACCAGTCCAGTCATCTCGATTGATCAATTGAACGATAGCAATGACACAACACCATTAATATCAGGCTCAGTATTAGATGTGCCGCCAGGTACAACAGTGACTCTGTTAGTTACAGGCAGTGATGGGCAACAGCAAACGCTGACGGCTACAACCGACGGCAATGGCAATTGGCAAGTTGACGTTATTAATGCATTGGTGGAGGGCGATTATACAGTACAAGCCACCGTTTCGGATCCAGCTGGTAATAGCAGCTCAGCGTCGGCAGTGGGTACTATAGATTTAACTGCCCCACTGATCAATATCGATCCATTAGTAGATAGTAATGATCAACAACCGACGATTTCAGGTATTACCCAAGGGTTGGCTGCCGGAAGCCAAGTAACAGTCACCATTGTAGATAGTAACGGTCAGCAACAAACGGTTATCACACAAATAAATGCCAGTGGAGTTTGGAGCATAGCAGTGGCCAGTGCTTTAGCCGAAGGGCCATATACGGTGACAGCCACAACGCAAGATACAGCAGGAAACACAGCCCAAGATACCGAAACAGGGCTAATTGATTTGACTGCTCCGACCATCAGTATTGACTCATTTGCTGATTCTAATGATGTGACTCCGATTATCTCAGGTGTAGTCTCGGGTGTTGAAGCAGGTACTTTAGTTACTGTGATTTTGGTTGATAGTGCAGGCACAGTGCAAACTGTAACCACTACAGTGAATGCTGATGGTAGTTGGCAAGTTGGCACTAACCAAGCAATTTCCGAAGGTGAGTTTTCTATTACTGCGTCAGTAACAGATACCGCGGGTAATCAAGCAACTGATGTTGCGCAAGGCCTAATTGATCTTACTGCACCGACTATTAATTTAGAGCCATTGGCAAATACGGCTGATGATACGCCGGTTATTTCGGGTCAAGTCAGCGGTGTGGCAGTTGGTACTATGGTTACTATTGTTGTAACCGATGCAAATGGTGTGCAACAAACATTAATGACCAGCGTGCTTGCCGATGGAGGTTTTGCTATCGAAGTTGACAGCGCACTCGCGCAAGGGAGCTATAGCGTTACTGCATCAGTGACAGATAATGCTGGCAATCAAGCTTCAGATACTCAAACCGGTCTTATTGATTCGAGTTTACTATCAGTGACAATTGATGTGATTGGAGAAACAAACGACACGACTCCAAGCATTTCAGGAACTAGTCTTAATGCTGTTGCAGGTGATACTGTCAGTGTGTTGATAACTGGTTTTGATGGTCAAACGCAATTATTAACGACACAAGTAGACAATAATGGTGATTGGAGTGTTACACCAACAATTGCATTAGTTGAGGGTGGATTTAGCGTTAATGCCACATTAACAGACAGCTTAGGCAATATCGTGTCTGATAATGCAACGGGTATAATTGACACTACCGCTCCCATATTAACGATTGATAATTTAGATACAGTTAGCGATAGTACGCCGATCATTAGTGGTCAAACTGATGAACCAGCGGGCAGTGTTGTGAGCTTAGTTGTTACCGATGGTGTAAATTCACAAAACTTAACCGCGATAGTAAATACCGATGGCAGTTGGTCAGTAGAAGTACCTATTGCATTACAAAACGGCGCCATTAATGTCGATGCGAGCATAACGGATACTGCAGGTAATCAAGCAACGGCCTCTGATACCTTTATTTTAAATGGTAACGCACCAAGTATTAGTATCGATACGGTTGCTGATGGCAATGATGTAACACCAACCATTAGTGGTACGTCTGATGCCCCTGACGGTACACTTATCACCGTGGTAATTACTGATAGTAATAATAATAGCCAAACTCTGAACACAACCGTCATAGCAGGTGTGTGGAGTGTAGATGCACAAGATACGCTTGCCGAAGGTGAATTTACGGTTAATGCAAGTATCACTGTAAATGGCTTAACAAGTGATGCTCAGGCAACGGGGATCATTGACACACTTGCACCGACTTTTGATATTGATCCGTTGTCTGTAACCAACGACACCACGCCAACCATCACTGGTAGCAGTGATGAAATTGGTGGACTGGTAAGTATCACCGTGACAGATGCAAACGGTGCGGTGCAAACTTTAACTGCGACGGTACTGGCAGATGGTACGTGGTCGGTAGATATACCGACACCACTTGCAGAGGGCGCATTCCAAGTGGATGCCAGCGTGACCGATGTGGCAGGTAATACCGCCAGCGACACTGAAAACGGTGGAGTAATTGACACCCAAGCGCCTACTTTTGATATTGATCCGCTTGCTGCAACGAGCGACAGCACGCCTACCATCACTGGTAGCAGTGATGAAATTGGCGGTCTCGTCAGCGTGATTGTCACTGATGCCACTGGCGCTGTGCAAACCTTAACCGCGACGGTACTGGCAGATGGTACGTGGTCGGTGGATGTACCGACCCCACTTGCAGAGGGCACATTCCAAGTGGATGGCAGTGTCACTGATGCGGCAGGTAATACCGCGTCTGATACTGAAAACGGCGGAGTAATTGACACTCAAGCGCCTACTTTTGATATTGATCCGTTGGCTGCGACGAACGACAGCACCCCAACCATCACCGGTAGCAGTGATGAAATTGGCGGGCTGGTGAGCATTACGGTCACCGATGCCAATGGCGATATACAAACCTTAACTGCCACTGTGTTGGCTGATGGCAGTTGGTCGGTGGATGTACCGACCCCGCTTGCAGAAGGCGCTTTTGTTGTTGATGCTAGTGTCACCGATGCCGCCGGCAATACCGCCAGTGACACAGAAAATGGTGGGGTGATCGATACTCTTGCACCGACGGTTGATATCAACCCGTTGGCTGATAGCAACGACAGCACGCCTACCATCACTGGCAGCAGTGATGAAATAGGTGGGTTGGTGAGCATTACAGTCACCGATGCCAATGGTGATATACAAACCTTAACGGCGACAGTACTTGCAGATGGCAGTTGGTCGGTGGATGTACCGACCCCGCTTGCAGAAGGTGCTTTTGTTGTTGATGCCAGCGTCACCGATGCCGCCGGCAATACCGCTAGCGACACAGAAAATGGCGGAGTGATCGATACTCTTGCGCCAACCTTTGATATTGATCCGTTGGCTGCGACGAACGACAGCACCCCAACCATCACCGGTAGCAGTGATGAAATTGGCGGGCTGGTGAGCATTACGGTCACCGATGCCAATGGCGATATACAAACCTTAACTGCCACTGTGTTGGCTGATGGCAGTTGGTCGGTGGATGTACCGACCCCGCTTGCAGAAGGCGCTTTTGTTGTTGATGC